>JBFIXW010000003.1:0-67172 GCA_041605715.1 Paenisporosarcina sp. | reverse complement strand
GATGTCTCGGATTGTATTATTGTCGTTCATAATTGCCACAGTTGGCTTGTGATCTTTTGCTTCATCGTTCATTACATAAGCGTACGATAAAATAATGACGACATCTCCGCGTTGAACAAGACGAGCTGCTGCACCGTTAACGCAAATTACACCGCTACCTCGTTCTCCTGAAATGATATATGTTTCAAATCGTGCCCCATTGTTGTTGTTTACGATATGCACTTTTTCGTTTGGTAACATACCAACAGCATCTAAGATGTTTTGATCTATTGTGATACTTCCTACATAGTTTAAATCAGCTTCAGTAACGACAGCTCTGTGAATTTTTGAATTTAGCATCATGCGTAACATGAGTTATTCCCCTTTATTAGTCAGTATTATATTGTCGATTAGACGAGCTTTTTCAAAAAAGACTGCTACAGCTAATATAACGTCTTCCTCAGCAGTCGATGGTTTTGTTAAACTAGGATATCCTAATAATTCAACATAATCTATTTTCCCTGATGTTTTTTCTTCGATTAGTTTTTTAGTGATTGCAATTGCTTGATTGGCATTCCGCTTATTCGAGTAATGTTCAATTCCAAGTTTAATGGCTTTTTGCAGAACCGAGGCTTCTTCTCGTTCTCTTATACTTAAGAATACATTTCTCGAACTTTTTGCTAAACCATCTTCTTCTCTAACTGTTTCCACGCGACGGATTTCTAATGGGAAATTATAATCGTTCACTAGTGTTTCAATAATCGCTAATTGTTGTGCATCCTTCTGGCCAAAATAAGCTCGAGTAGGCTGAACGATGTGAAATAGTTTGGTGACAATTTTTAGAACGCCATCAAAATGTCCTGGTCTAGATGCTCCACATAAAACGTTCGATTGTTGCCCGGCTTGAATGGTGATGCCACCATCTTGAGGGTAGATTTCATCCACTTGTGGGTAAAATAGTACATCCACACCCGCTTCTTTCGCTAAACGCGAATCACGTTTGATGTCTCTCGGATAACGATCGAAATCTTCATTTGGACCAAATTGTGCTGGATTAACAAAAATACTCATAATGACTAAATCGTTTTCAGCTCTAGCATGTTTTACTAATGTCATATGTCCTTCATGTAAGAAACCCATAGTTGGGACAAATCCAATCGTTTGACCAGTTTCTATAGCTTCATTAACTTTGTTTTTTAATAAAGCAATTGTATTTATTTCAATCATGATTTGCCTCCGTACAATTGTTGGTACTCTTCATCTTTCATCGTAAAACGATGCTGTTCAGCAGGAAATACACCTTTTTTAACCTCTTGTACATATTGGCTTAAACCTTCCGAAATCTCTTTTCCAACCTGTGAAAAAGCTTTGACGAATTTCGGCATATGGTGGCTTCCATAAGTTACTGTGTCATGGAATACTAAGACTTGTCCGTCAGTATCTGCACCAGCTCCAATACCGATTACCGGGATTGTTACACTCTCTGTGATGGTTTTAGCCAATTGATAAGGAATACATTCCAAAACGATCATTATTGCTCCGGCGCGTTCCGCTTCTTTTGCATCATCAATCAGTTTTTGAGCAGCGTCGGCTGTTTTCCCTTGCACTTTATAACCTCCACTAACACTTGCTGATTGAGGCAATAACCCAAGGTGAGCAACTACAGGAATCCCAGTTCTAGTTAGTAATCGAATGACATCGTTAATCTCATCTGAGCCTTCAACTTTTAAAGCTTGAGCTTCTGTTTCTTGGAATATCCTAACTGCATTTGTTAATATGGAATCCGCTGATCCATGATAGCTTCCAAAAGGCATGTCCACGACGATAAACGTGTCTTTAGCGCCTCTTCTGGTTGCTTTACCGTGGTGAATCATGTCTTCAATCGTCACTCGGATCGTTGAATCATAACCCAGGACTACCATTCCTAACGAATCTCCCACTAGTAAAATATCCACACCAGCTTCTTCAGCTAATTTGGCCGTTGGGAAATCATAAGCAGTTAACATAACAATTTTTTCTTTTTTTGTTTTCATGTCAATGAAACTAGATGTCGATTTCATGTTCATTCTCCTCTCAAATGGAGAAGAAACCAAAAAATAAACCCTTCTAGCCAAAAATGGACAGAAGGGTACTAAGTGTAAAATAATTGGTTTCCTCCGTCCCTGTCGTTTCTGATCAAGGCAGAACTATTTAATTTGCAAAAACAGATGGTCAATCAGGTGCAGTTCTAAAAGATACTGCCCTATGTGTTCACTATAGCAGAATCCATTTAGGAGTTCCATTGCTTCGTTTCAATCTTTTTGAATTTCAATATCAGCTGAATAAATTCCATGAACCTTCCCATCATCTGTTCGAACTTGAAGTACGCCATCATTTGTTATTCCTAGCGCAACACCTTCAATTACGTTATGAATCATCACCGCTTTTATACGTTTCCCTAAAGTCCCTGAATAACTTTCCCATAAAAGCTTTAAAGGTTCAAAGCCGTGTTTCACGTAAAGGTCTGTATAGATCTCAAGATGGTGTAGAATTCGAGCAACGAGTTGTCCTCGATCTATATGACTTCCTGAAACCATTTTAATAGACGTTGCGATATGTTGAATATCCTCAGGGAAATCCTCTATGTCTTGATTTACATTGACGCCAATACCTAAAATAATCGCTTGGACTCGATCTATGTCAGCTTGGAGCTCCGTTAAAATACCTGTACATTTTTTACCGTTTATCAATAAATCATTAGGCCATTTGATTTCGGCACGAATATTTGCAATATCTTCAATTGCTCTCGTTACAGCTACTGCTGCAATTAACGTAAATTGCGGTGCTTTTATGGGCGGAATATCCGGACGAATAATCACACTCATCCAAATTCCTTTTCCTTTAGAAGATTTCCATACTCGTGATAGTCGACCTTTTCCAGCTGTCTGCTCTTCGCATATGACAATCGTTCCATCCGCAGCATTCTCTTGTGCAAGTTTATGTGCAATTGGTTGAGTGGAAGGACATTCCTCAAAGTAATGTATAGGATGTCCAAAACGATTGGAAGTTAAGTATTGTTCTATTTGTTCTTTCTGAAGAGTATCTGGTGAAGATTGCAAAATGTACCCTTTTTTCTTTATGGTTTCAATAATGAATCCATCTTGCTCCAGTTCTTTTATATGCTTCCAAATAGCCGTTCTTGATACTTGAAATTCGTCTGCTAATTGTTGACCTGATATCGGGTTTCCTTCTGCAGAAAGCAACCTTTTCGTTATTTCAGTTTTTATCGCGGGATTCATTTTTAATCCATTCCTTTATTTGTTCAGGATGATTGTCGATTTCTTTATGAAGAATTGCCTGAACAACCTCGTTTATCATTTCTTTCAACCAAGGTCCACCAGGTTTATCTAGCCATTTCATTAAGTCGTTACCAGTTATAGATAATTCTTTTTTTGATTGGATCGGCAATGCTTTTTTCATTTCTACAATGGTATTTGCGTCTGTAGTTTCAATACTCGGAAATAAGATTTTTACGAATTTTTCAGCTGTTACTATTGTTCCTTCACTAAACTGATATAAGTCAACAGTTGAGAAAAATCTCTGCTCGCGAATATGAACTGCTTTTACAATTTGTTGAATCTCCATTTTCTGCTGGTTTGATAATTTATACAAACTCGGAATTTTGTCTTGCTTGTCCTTGTTTTGCATTAAAGAAAGAAAGGTCCATCCATGAACTGTTGACTTATTGTCATCAAACTGTTCCCACATCTTCGAGGACCAATTTAATGAACCTGGCAACCATTGTCCAATTTTTGTTTTTTCTATTTCTTTCAAAGCATTTATTGGAAAGTTACTTAGCCAAATTTTCTCTAATTCATTCGTAATTCGTTCCACAGATATTTTCTGAATGTTGGTTGCGTTAGTAGTGATTGCCTCAGAAGTTTTTTCCTCAAGTTGAAAGTTCAATTGTGAAGAAAATCTAATTGCTCTTAACATTCTTAAAGCATCTTCTGCAAAACGATGATTAGGATCTCCGACTGTACGAATAATTCCGTTTTGAATGTCTTCTTTTCCACCAAACAAATCGATAATTTCTTCATCTTGGGTTAGAGCCATGGCGTTCATCGTAAAGTCTCTTCTCTTCATGTCTTCTTCTAATGAACGCACAAATGTGACATGAGTTGGTCGTCGATGATCCACATATTTGCCGTCTGTTCGAAATGTAGTCACTTCAATTGCACACTCATCCATTAATACAACAATCGTTCCATGTTCAATGCCAACATCAATTGATCTCGAAAAAGTAGCCTTTACTTCATCTGGCAAAGCACTTGTAGCGATATCAATATCAGTAGGCGGTTTACCTAAAACAATATCTCGAACAGCTCCCCCCACTATATATGCTTCAAAGCCTAGTGTTTGAAGAGTCTCAATGATTTTTTGGCTAGCTCCCCACTCATTGTTTTTCGACATGTTGCTTCGCCACTTTCCAATAAAGATCTTCATATTCGCTCACAATTTGTGAAGAGTGAAATTTCTCTTTAACAGTTAATATGGCTTGTTCTTTAAAATGACTATGCATTTCGTCATTTTTCAATAATTTAATTGCATGGCAAGCAACCATTTCAATATCATTTAATGGCACGACAAACCCATTGACATTATGTTCAATAACCTCAGGAATACCACCTATATTTGAACCGATACATGGAACACCACACGCCATAGCTTCAATTAATACTAATCCAAATGCTTCTTTCTCTGATAATAAAAGCTTTAAATCACTGATGGCATATAGTTCTGATAAATTATCTTGCTTTCCTAAAAATAGAACATCTTGTTCAAGGTTTAAACTTTTCACCAATTGAACAATAACATTCATTTCTGGGCCATCCCCTACCAATAATAATTTGGCTGGCATTTCTTTACGTATGTATGCGAAACTGTTTACCACGTCCGGAACGTGCTTAACTTTTCTGAAATTAGAAACATGGATGACTACTTTTTCATCAGCATTAATATTAAAGTATGATCTCAATTCAGAAGTATCTCTTGGAACGTATTCTCGTTCATCAATAAAATTAAAAATCGTCTCGATTTGTTGGTCTGGTTCAATTAACTCCATCGTTTGTTGTTTTAATGATTCAGAAACAGCTGTAACGATATCAGATTTTTCAATGCCGTATTTTATAGCACCTTTTAAAGATGAGTCATGGCCCAAAACGCTAATATCTGTCCCGTGAAGCGTTGTAACGATCCCAACGTGTTGATTTGCCATATCGCGAGCTAATACCGCACAGACAGCATGTGGAATCGCATAATGCACATGCAATACATCTAAGTTCTCTTGTTCAATCACTTCAGCCATTTTACTAGCAAGTGCAATGTCGTACGGAGCATATTGAAAGACAGAGTAACTATTTACCTCCACTTGATGGAAATAGATGTTTGGCACCATTCTATTTAAACGAAAAGGCATACTGGACGTTATAAAATGAATTTCATGTCCACGTTCTGCAAGAAGCTTTCCAAGTTCTGTTGCAATGACACCTGATCCACCCACTGTTGGATAACAAGTGATACCGATTTTTAACTTTTTCACGTGGCTTCCTCCCTTACGAACGTCTCTCTTGCAATAATCGCCAATCGACAAAGCCTTCTTGTAATCCTTTTAATAAAACTTCTGCTGTACCCATATTTGTCGCAAGAGGAATTTGATATACATCACACAAACGAATCAAAGCTGTAACATCAGGTTCATGCGGTTGAGCTGTCAATGGATCTCGGAAGAATATAACCATATCCATGTCGTTGGTAGCAATTCTAGAACCAATTTGTTGATCTCCACCTAATGGCCCTGACTGATAGCGAAAAACAACTAAACCTGTTTCATCAATAATACGTTGTCCAGTAGTGCCAGTAGCAAATAGTTCGTGTTCATCTAATATATCTCGATAGGCTGTCACGAATTGAATTAAATCATCTTTTTTTCGATCATGTGCGATTAAAGAAATTTTCATGATGTTTACCTCCATTTTTACAAAACATTTTCTAAACCATATATTAATTCTTCTAAATCCATTACTTTTTTAATTGAAAAGCTCACTCCGGACATAAAGGATTGTCGATTAAATGAATCGTGCCTAATCGTTAATAATTGACCTTCCCCTCCAAATAGTACTTGTTGATGTGCGACGAGTCCAGGTAAGCGCACGCTATGTATCGGAATTCCTTCATAAGATGCTCCTCGAGCACCTTCCAAGGTTTCTTTTTCATCCGGGTGCCCTTGTTTATGTTCAATACGGCTCTCTGCTATAAGTTGTGCTGTTTTATAAGCAGTTCCTGAAGGTGCATCTAGTTTTTGATCGTGATGCATTTCAATGATTTCTATATCTGGGAAGTACGATGCAGCCATTGCTGCAAACTTCATCATAAGTACTGCTCCTAGTGCAAAGTTGGGAGCAATTATACCGCCTAGATGCATTCTTTTTGCTAGTTCGGTGCACTCTTTTAGCTGCTCCTCTGTAAAGCCAGTTGTTCCAATTACCGGACGTACCTCAGACATTAAGCAAATTTTTGTGTGCTCATATACTTGATGAGGTGTTGTTAAATCGATAAAAACATCCGGTTTTTGTTGGTTTAGGAGATCTTTTAAATCAAGGAATACAGGGACTGTATAACTAGACGGAAACTCCGAAGACTCACTTAAATGACGTCCTATATCTTTATAGTCTAACACCGCAACTAATTCAAACTCAGGATGATTCATTACAGTATGTACTGCTTCTTGACCCATCTTACCTCGCGGCCCCCCAATTGCAACTCGTATCATCATTCTTCCTCCTTTAATGTCCATCTATTTTGATCGCGTGATTTAAACTTGGTTATAACACGATCAATGGCTTGCTGCATATCTATATTTTGAGCATTAGCAAAACAAACTAATACAAAAAAAAGATCTCCTAACTCTTCCTCCATACTTTTCTCTGCTTCAGATTCTTTCTTTTTTTTCATTCCATACACATGATGGACTTCGCGTGCTAGTTCACCAAGTTCCTCTGACATTCTAGCAAGCATTTCAAACGGAGGAAAATACCCCTCTTTAAATTGACTTATATATTCATCTATTTCTTTTTGAACCGTATGTAATGTCTTATTTTGACTCATTAAAATTCACGCTCCTATTCCTATCCTATAAAATAACGAATGATATTGTCAAAACTATGAAAATGAATGATAATTACGAAGTGTTCGAAATATGGGAACGGGGTGTTTGCATGCTTAAAGGCATTCGATTTAAAAATATATTCTTTATTATGTTAGGTGCAGCCATATTTAGTTTTGGTTTTGTTCATTTTAATATTCAAAACCAGTTAGGTGAAGGTGGTTTTAGCGGGATTACCTTAATCCTCTTTTTTGTTTTTAAATTAGATCCAGCACTAATGAACTTACTATTAAATATACCAATGTTTATACTCGGTTGGCGATTACTAGGAAGAAAAGTATTTGTATATACAGTTGTAGGGACTGTATCCGTTTCGATTTTCTTAAAAATCTTTCAGATTTATGAAATTGATATTCACATAAAAGATGATTTATTTTTAGCGGCATTATTTGCGGGTGTTTTTGTTGGTATTGGTTTAGGAATTATTTTCAGATATGGTGGAACCACTGGTGGAGTCGATATCATCGCTCGCTTAGCTCACAAATATGTAGGATGGAGCATGGGGAAAACAATGTTTATCTTCGATGCAGTAGTTATTCTATTATCATGGTTAACATTTTTAGATTCTCGCTCCATGATGTATACATTAGTTGCGGTATTTATAGGAGCGCGGGTGATTGATTTTGTTCAGGAAGGTGCATATGCAGCCCGTGGCGCATTTATCATATCTGAGTTTCAAAATGAAATTGCCGACCGCATTTCCATTGATATGGATCGTGGCGTTACCGTATTACGTGGTTTTGGACATTTTACAAAAGCCGATCGTGAAATTCTCTACTGTGTAGTAGGTCGAAATGAAATTGTTCGCTTGAAAAATATCATCACGTCTATTGATCCTCATGCTTTTGTGTCTGTTACCGAAGTTCATGATGTTATGGGAGAAGGATTCACTTTAGACGGAGAAAAGAAACCTATAGATTAAAAAACACACCTAGCAAAGTCTTTGCTAGGTGTGTTTTATCATTATCTATTCAGAACGACTCATGCCAGTGTAGATTAAAATCAAACGAGTAAGCTCAAGTACAGCGACTGCAGCAGCAGCAACATATGTCATTGCGGCAGCGTTCAATACTTTCTTCGCATGTTTTTCTTCTTCATTGCGGATCACGCCTAAAGAAACAATTTGATTCATCGCTCTGCTAGAAGCGTTAAACTCGACTGGTAAAGTTACAATTTGGAATACTACACCAATTGCTAATAAGGCGATACCTAAAAGCAACATGCCTGATAGGTTGGCAAAAATACCGATTAAAACGAAAATCCAAGAAGCATTCGATGAAATATTCGCCACAGGTACTAAAGCGTGACGGAATTTCAAAAATGAATAGGCTTCTTTATGTTGAATCGCATGTCCAACTTCATGGGCAGCAATTGCTGTTCCAGCAACTGATGCTTCATGGTAGTTACCAGAAGAAAGTGCGACAATTTTTGTCATTGGATTATAGTGATCACTCAAAAACCCTCGGCTTTCAACGACTTTCACATCTTGTAAACCATTACTATCTAAAATCAAACGTGCCACTTGTGCACCTGTCATACCAGAAGTAGAACGTACTTTTGCATACTTTTTGTACGTACTTTTGACTTTAAATTGCGCGTAAAGTGGTAACAACAAAATTACCGCAAAGTAAATCAAAAAAGAATAACTCAAATCGACCATCCTCCTAATTTCTATCTATCTCTTATTTTATAGATATGCTATAAATTGAGCAACTATTTCGACTGCTGCAAACGTGACAATTTAATGACCATAATCGCTAATAAAATACAGGCAATTGATAACCAAAACGTAAAATACCCAATAGATAGAGTGTATTCACTCAAACTTCGATAAATTGGCATTTGGCCAAATACATAATCGATTACATCATTATGTAAGGTCCAAATAGCGGCAAGTAAGACATGAATCCAATTGAATTTGTAAAAAGGAATGTACAATATTGCTTGCAACGCCATAGCAAAATGACTAACCACCAGCATCCATCCTTCAAATCCAATAGGACCAGTTTCTACTTGTGTCCATATGTTCATGACGACAGCCCAAAGTCCATATTTCACTAATGTTATGAGTGCAAGTGCTTCAATCAATTTAAAATTCAATTTTAATAGCCATCCAAATAAAGCAATGGTGAAAAACAAACTTGCTGTTGGTGAATCAGGAACAAAAATCAAGAAAATTGGTGGAGTAACCTCCAGTTGACTTTGGTACCAATAATAACCAAATAAAGTTCCAAATAAATTCACGATGAATAAAAGCCACATAAATGATTTATGAAATAAGATGAATTTCACATATGTAAAGATAGTATTCACTAAAAACGACTCCTTATGTATTAGAAATACAGAGCATTCACCCAAAACTATTTTAGGATATTTCTGGATATTAATCATTTTCACATTATAATCAGTACAAAAAAAGAGTCAGTTACCTGACTCTTTTTAAGTACTATCATGGACTTAATTCATCAATAAATTGTGATAATTTTTGTAAATCTTCGTCCGAACCTTCCCACTGATCAGCAGGCATTGTGCCGATACCTTCTTTTGCAATTTTTGCAATTTCTTCTGCAGTATATTCAGTTGTTGCTAGTGATGGTCCAAGTCCACCTTCATAAGCATTACCATGACAGTTAATACAGGAAGATTCCATGTAAATCTGATGGCCTTCTGCAGAAGTATCAAACTGTGCTTCTTCACGAATTTCCCCTTGCGCTTTTGCTGCTTCCCAATCGTGGTTTACAACAGATTCCCAAGTTAAGAAAATGATTGAAGCTATACCCAACAACATAAATGCTGTTGGTAAAGGACGCTTAAACGGACGTCGCTCTGGACCTTTGTCCAAGAATGGTACAAGCATTAATGCACCAAAAGCAAGTCCAGGCATTACGATTGCTCCAATAACATTATATGGTCCTGAAGCAAATTCATATTTCAATAATTGATATAAAAATAAGAAATACCAGTCTGGCAATGGTATATAACCAGTATCTGTTGGATCCGCTTGTCGCTCAAGTGGTGATGGATGCGCAACAGTTAAGATTAAATAACCAATTAAGAATACAGCACCTACTAACCACTCTTTTAATAAAAAGTTAGGCCAGAAAGCTTCTGTTTTCCCTGGATACTCGGAATAGTCTTTAGGAATATTCGGTTTGCGATTAGCAGGTACACGAGAATCCCCGACAAATTTCATCCCTTTTCCGCGATGCATAGTGTCCCCTCCTTTTTGAAATCATCAAAGACGCTGTTTCTTACAACGGTCCTGAAATACCTTGTTTACGAATCATGATAAAGTGTGCTGCAAGCAACCCAAGCAAAGCAGCTGGTAAGAAGAATACATGAATCGCAAAGAATCGTGTTAACGTTTGAGCCCCAAGAATGGTCTCATCTCCAGCTAACAAGGTTTTAATTGCGCCACCAACGAATGGTACAGACGCCGCAATTTCAATACCTACTTTCGTTGCAAACAACGCTTTCATGTCCCAAGGAAGTAGATAACCTGTGAAACCTAAACCTAACATAACGCCGAAAATTAATACACCGACTACCCAGTTAAGTTCACGAGGTTTTTTATAAGAACCTGTAAAGAATACACGTAATGTGTGTAGGAACATCATCACAATTACGAGAGAAGCTCCCCAGTGATGCATACCACGTACTATTTCACCGAATGCAACTTCATTTTGTAAATAGTAAACCGATTGCCAAGCATTTTCGATATCTGGTACATAATACATTGTTAAAAACATACCAGAAAGAATTTGTATTACAGTTACGAAGAACGTTAATCCCCCGAAACAATATACGAATGCAGAAAAATGGTGTGCAGGGTTTACGTGCTCTGGAACTTCATGGTCTGCAATATCACGCCAAATAGGAGTAATATCCAGACGTTCATCCACCCAATCATAAATCTTATTTAGCACTGACGTCGTACCCCCTTACGTTAAACTAATGTATTTGGTCGTATTTTACCAATTTCTAACAGACCGTCTTTTTCACGCACTTCAAACTCATCCAATGGTCCAAGAGGTGGTGTTTTTGGTACGTTATTGCCGTCTTTTGTATAACGACCAGCGTGACATGGACAGAAGAACTGATCCGGGTGGTCTGGACTACCAGCCCAGTTAACCGTACATCCTAAATGCTTACATACTGGTGAAAGGGCAATAATCTTGTCCCCACTCTTGTAAACCCATGCAGTACTTGTCACTTCAGACGTATACCATGCATCAACTTGCTCAAATGAAAAGTCTACTCGTTCTGGTACTTCAGTAAGTTCAGCAACTTTTTTGCTTGTCGGAATAAAGTCTCCGCCTTCTGCTTTTTGCAATACTGGATCGACTGCAAAACGTACCATCGGCATCATCATTCCCGCGGCCATAAATCCACCGACACCCATCAATGTGTAGTTAAGGAATTGACGTCTCGATACACGATTATTACTCATGTTTTTCCCCCCTCTAACTTAAAGGTCAGTCCAAATGGACATACTTGTACTAAATAGTAAAACTAGGACAGTTCTATGATATATCAATAAAAAAGGTTGGTCAATATTCCATTAGGTTCCTACTGACACTTTGTGAACATTTCTTGAAGCTTATTCAATTGTTTTCGCCCAATTATTTGCAAAAACGGGAACCACCTGTCGAATTTGATCGTCCAAAATGGATTGTCTTAACTTTTGGTCCATATTTTCTAAAGGAATAGATGGCGTATATATCACATCTATCTCAGGAACTTCCGTCGCCCACTGCATATCACATGAAATAAAGAAATGATGCTTAAAACCCGCCTCAGTAAGGACATTTTTCCATTCGTTAGCTATAACCGAACGACTAGATTGCGGTGTATATGTAACAGGCGGCAATAATACAACGCGCCCTTTGAATTGATTTTCCATAAAAGCGGTTAAAGACATTAAAAAGTCCGCTGTCCCAGCACTTTGTTTTATGTGCGAAGCTCGTCCATCTAATAGTAAGAGTGGAATGATTGCCGTATCTACAAATTCTTTTTGCTCTATAAAAGTCGTTATATCTTTTGAATTCCAATACATCGTAAATTTCACCCCAAAAAGACTTCATCGAAATCGATGAAGTCAAGATTTTGTCGATTCTTTTATTCCTTGCAGAATGGTCGATAGTTCAAAGAATCGTTCTTTATCATTTGCATCTAATGCTTCATCGATTTGTTTTAAAATATGCTCTTCACGAAAAGTATGCATACTTTCCTTTAAAACCTCTTCAGCTAGTTTTCGATCCTTATCATTCGTGTTTAGATATGTTGGCATATAAGGGTTTTCTTCAAGAACCGCTAAAAATTCTGAGCTTGCAGGGACGTTTGGGAAGTTTAGTTGAATATACATATCTTCTGAAGGATGCAATCGTAAATCATGGAATGATTTTTCTGCATCCGCTGTCATTAAATTTCCTTTATAAAATCGAAATGGAACGCCTGAGGACTCTGTTACAGACATGACCATCGCACGAGGACAATAGTGAGCTTCTTCAACAAAATGAACTTTTTGAAGTAATTCATCGTGGCTAAGTAAATAATTCAGGATCCACACACATTCTCTACGTTTCATCTGATATCTCTTTAGAAACCATCGAACAAATTCCTTCTTTTCTATTACAGAAACAGATGCGGTCATGTTACTCCTCCTTTCAATTTAAAGAATCAATTAAGTCTTGCCAGCGCTCTTCATGTGGTTGAAGAGTACCTAATAGTTTACCTACTTCTAGAGCTTCTGATCGTTTTCCTTCTTCTAATAGAAAATAAATGTATTTTTCTAAAAATAGCGGATCTTCTTTATGGTCAGTATATGCCAAAGAATAAAATTCGTATGCACGTTCATAATTTTCTTCTCGTGCATATGCTTCTGCAGCAAATGGATAAAGTGCGGACCAATCATCCTGATCTTTTGATACCGTTTCAATCAGCTCAATAACATCTTCATCTCTTTTTTGGGTATGGAAAAACGAGATGAGTGTAATCGTTGCTTCCATATATTCAGGATCTAAAGCAATTGCTTGACGTAAATGGTCTTCAGCCTCTTGTGTTTTCCCTAATTTCAAAGCTAGTTTACCAGCAAACAAATACAACTCTTTGTCATATTCATCACGACTAAGCCCTTCTATAATGGCTTCATACGCTCGATCATTCTCTTCAATCATCATGAAAGACTGAGCTAATAACAAATGAGCGGAGAAATAATCTGGATCTAATGTTTTTACATCTGTTAATTTACGAATCGCTAGCTCAAATTGTTCAGCTTGAAAAGCTGCGTGCGCATAACCAAACAATAAATCAGGTGTTACATGATGGTCTAATGATTCTTCATAGTAAGGCAAAGCCTCTTCGTATGCCGCTCCAGCAGTCATGACTTCTGCTAATCGTTCTGAAAGTCGAATGCTCGCAATTTCATCTTGGTCTCCTTTCAGTTCTTCGTATAAGCGCACTGCTTCTAAGTATTTACCCGTTTCCAACATCAATTCTGCCTTAGCAAACTTTAATAACGGTTCATCAGGCATTAAATCCAGTGCCTGATTAATACGTTGTTCAGCCGCTTCGTAAAATCCTTGCATTTGATAATAATCAGCTAGACTTAATAAGGCTTGTGGATACACTTCTTCATGAGGCTCAATGCTCGATAACAATAAAAGAGCTTCATCTTCTTGATCAATTTCCATTAACAAATGAGCACGATCTATTTTAATTTGTGCTTCTTCTGGAAATAAAAACTGGATATGCTGTAAAATCTGATCAGCTTCTTTTAAGTAACCAGTTCCAACTAACATTTCTGCAATTTCATATTGTGTGTCAGGTTCACTAGCAAGAAGAAGTGGTTCGATTAACAATTGTACTTGCTCTAGATTACCTTCTTTAATTGCTTTTTCAAATTGACTATACTCCATTTTATATCACCCGTTTTCTCTCTTTTCATACCATATGCTACATGACGCTTGAACCATTCACAAGAAAAAACTCCCCATTTTAAGGAGAGTTCACGTTGTCTTTACATTTTTTAAATGCTCAAAGAAATTAGGATAAGAGACTGAAATGCACGAAGGATCATCTATTTCAACAGTCTCACTTGCAATAAGTGATGCAATAGCACCCATCATGCCAATTCGATGATCCCCATAAGAGGTTACTGTACCTCCATTTAATTGAACAGGTCCATTAATAATCATACCATCATCTGTTGCTTCAATATCAGCACCTAACTTTTTCAATTCATTCACAACTGCGTTAATTCGATCTGTTTCTTTTACTTTTAATTCAGCAGCATCTCGAATTACCGTCGTTCCAAAAGCTTGTGTTGCTAATAAAGCGATAATTGGCAACTCGTCAATTAAACGAGGGATTAATTCTCCACCAATTTCAATCCCTTTTAGTTCACTAGATTTTATTCGAATATTACCAAAAGGTTCTTCACCATTTGTTATGGATTTCTCAACTTTAAGATTCGCACCCATTTGTGAGAGAACATCTATAATACCAGTTCTTGTTGGGTTTAATCCAACATTTTTCAACATGATATCACTGTTATCAGTAATGACACCTGCAACTAAAAAGAACGCTGCTGAGGAAATATCTCCTGGAACATCAATATGCGTACTTACCAGTTGTTGCCCTCCACGCAAGTGAATTTCTCCATCGATTGATTCAACTCGTACACCAAATTGTCGCATCATGCGTTCTGTATGATCCCTGGTAGGCTCGAGTTCCGATACAGTTGTTGTTCCTTCTGAGTTTAACCCTGCAAGTAATATGGCTGACTTTACTTGTGCACTGGCTACAGGCATTTGATACGTAATTCCTTTTAAAGTTGTCCCTTGAACCGCTAGTGGCGTATGCTGTCCTCCGCTCCGTCCAAGAATTTGAGCACCCATTTGGCGTAGAGGATCAATCACCCTCTTCATCGGTCTTTTCGCTATCGAATCATCACCAAGCATGACAGCATAAATTGGTGAGGCTGCTAATATGCCAAGTAGTAATCGAGTAGTAGTTCCTGAATTTCCTGTATTCAAAATATCCTGAGGTTCATTCCAATTATTTATTCCACCCGATTCAATTGAAACTTGATTTCCATTAACGTCTATCTTCACTCCAAGTTTTTGAAAACACGAGATGGTACTTAAACAGTCATCGCCTAGTAAAAATCCATCTACTGTCGTTTTTCCTTTAGCCATTGCTCCAAACATAATCGATCGATGAGAAATAGACTTGTCCCCTGGAATTGTAATTATCCCATTAAGGGATGTTTTTTTTGAAGACTGTATCATTTTGTCACTACCTCTCAAAATACTAGGATATATAGGTTTCAAAAGTTGTTTCTTGATTTAGATATTTTTGTGCTAATTTCTGGTCATCCGCGGTTTGGAAACTAATCACTAGTATTCCGAATACATCTTCTCTCGTTTCAACTATTCGTATATTCGTGATGCTAATAGCGTGCTTAGCCAATAGACCCGTTACTTCAGAAATAACACCTGGATAATCGGGAACGTCAACGTATAAGTCATAAACTGTATAAAGTGCTCCTTGAGAAGTGATTGGTAATTCGTCACGAACATGCTTAGCCCTAGAAAAGTAATGTTCGATTTCAAGTGGTACCGCTTCATTTAACAAGGATTTCACATGATTCATTTCGTCCTGCCATTTATCTAATTGGTTTATGAGTTCGTTACGATTTTGCACCGTAATATCTCTCCACATTATAGGATTAGACGAGGCAATTCTTGTAATATCTCGAAATCCCCCAGCAGCTAATTGTTTGGTAAAGGGAAACTGCTCATTTTCACCAGATAATTGATGAACTAGCGAAGCTGCCACAATATGTGGAAAGTGGCTTACGACGGCTGTCATATGGTCATGCTCTTCAGCTGTTACACGAACAACCTTTCCTTTCGTAACAGATAATAACGACTCTAAAAACTGCATTTTTTCTTCACTTTCTTCTACTAAAGGAGTCAACATAAAATAGGCATTCTCGAACAAATGCGCTTTTGCAGCATCTACACCGGATTTATGAGATCCAGCCATCGGATGACCACCGATAAATGTGATGCCATGTTTCCTTAATGTCATTGATTTTTCCATGATTAACTTCTTGGTACTTCCCGTGTCCATAAGCACTACGGAGTCTTTTAATGGCCAGTCTTGTACTTCATTCATGAACTGTAATGTTGTATTAACAGGTGTTGCAAAAATGATGACGTCCGCCATCTTTGCTGAATCTTTCACATGAAAAGCCATCTCATGAATAACCCTTAATTTTTTTGCTTTTCTTATAACATGTGAATCGATATCATATCCGATAATGGTCAAGTCCTTATTTTTTTGAAGAGCTAGTGCAAGTGAACCACCTATTAAACCAAGGCCAACAATTAAAATTTGTTTACTCATGTATAACGCCTAATTCAAATAGGATCTTTTTCAATTTCTCGATGAGTTCCATATTTTGGTCAATACTTCCTACAGTAATTCTAATAAATCCAGGTACGCCTAGCGCATTTCCACTACGAACAATAAATCCTTTTTTCATTAATTCTTCAAAGACTTTATCGCTATCTGTTTTAATATTAATCAGTACAAAGTTGCCTTGTGATGGATAGATGAACAAGTTGTGCTTTATACAAAACGATTCAAACATGTCGATTCCTTGTTTATTTTCTGCACGGCATTGTTCAATAAACGCTTGGTCACTTAAAGCAGCACTCGCTGCTCCTTGACTAAGTGAAGTATTATTAAACGGCTCTCTTAATGGATCTAAATTCGCAATCAGCTCTTCATTGCCGATAGCATATCCAACACGAAATGCCGCTATCCCATATGCCTTTGAAAAAGTTCTCAAAACTATTACATTTTTATAGTTTTGAAGATGGTCAATCGCATTTCTGTATTCTGTATCGGTCACGTATTCGAAGTAAGCTTCATCTAAGACAATTAATACTTCTGGAGAGACTGAGGAAATAAATTCATCTAGTTTTGCCTGCTGAATAAGATTTCCTGTTGGATTATTTGGTGAACATAACCATACGACAGACGTTTGCTCGTCAATCTGTTTAAGCATGCCCTCTAAATCATGATGTCCATCAATAAGTTCGACTTCTCGGACCTCAGCACCTTCTATTTGGGCATTATGTCGATATTGAGGAAATGTTGGTGTTGCCATAACGGTATTCACTCCAGGGTGAAGTAAAGCTCTAGAGATGATTAAAATAATTTCATCTGAGCCATTTCCAAATAACAATTGCTTCTCACTTACTTGAAGGTGTTCAGCCAAGTCCTTGCGTAAAGCCCCAGCATAACCATCAGGGTATCGCGCAAAATTCATGCCATGGTCTTCGATAAATTGAAGTACTTTAGGAGATGTGCCCAGTGGGTTTTCGTTCGATGCTAATTTAGTGATGGAGGATAATCCATACATTTTTTTTACATCATCAATCGATTTTCCTGGTTGGTATGCCTTCATTCCAGCTACTTGCTTTTTCCACTTCATCTTATCTCGCCTCTGCTTTCTTACTTTACTAAGTCTGGTCTTAAGGTAACTGCTTCGTTTAAATAAACATGATGAAGTTCTTTTTGAGATTTCTCTGTATTCACATGCATTAATACGCGTATACACGAGCCCATTGCTCCTGGTACGTCCATTTCATGAGTGCACATTACCGGAACATACGTCCAACCCTCAATAGTTCTCACGGCTTTTGCCGGGAACGCGGAAGAAATGTCAGTTGTCGTAGATATAATGACTGATGCAACTTGTTCAGGCTCAATGTTATTTTTTTTAGCCATTTCAATAATCAATCTTTCTGTTTCTAAATGAATAGATTCAGCTGTATCATAAGTGATTGTTGTTGCACCTCGAATCCCACGTATCAAATCGATTCCTCCCTTACCCAATTTTTTAATTGTTCATCCATTTTATGACCTTGTTCTTTTGAAATAATCTTACTAATTGGTTCACCAATTTTGTTTAATAAAACAAAATGTAAATCACCATGAGAAGCTTTTTTATCACGAATCATTACATCAAGTAACTCTTTGTATGTTTTAGTCAGAATGACATCGAATGTATAACCTAATTTGAGGGCATGAAGAAAGAATTTGTGAGCAAAACCAGATTCCAATTTAGCATGCTCTTCACTTAACATTAATGCGTAAACCATTCCAATCATGACCGCTTCACCGTGTGTGATGTGACCATAACCAATTGTATTTTCTATTGCATGGCCATAGGTATGACCAAAGTTTAAATATTTCCGAGAACCATGTTCAAATTCATCATCTTTGACTATTGCTGCTTTTACAACGATTCCCTTACATAAATATTCTTGTAATTTGCTAGTTGTGAAAGTAGAAAAATCTTGAACTTGAAATAGTTCATTCACCCATTGTGAATTTGAAATAAGTGCATGCTTCATGACTTCAGCCATACCTGAACGCACTTCATTTTCAGGTAATGTAGATAATAGTGAAATGTCGTAAAACACAGCTTCTGGTTGATAAAAAGAACCAATCATATTTTTACCTTGTGAATGATTGATCGCTGTCTTCCCGCCAACCGCACTATCATGCGCCAAAATTGTTGTAGGAATTTGATAAAAAGGTATGCCTCGCATAAATGTAGAAGCAACAAAACCAGTTAAATCCCCACATGCTCCACCACCGAACGCAAACATTACGGATTTTCTCGAACAATTTTCATTCAGTAAAAAACTATGGCAATCATAAAACGTTTCAATGGTTTTGCAGCTTTCTCCTTGTGGAACTTCATATACTTTAATCAGTCCGTTTGTTATTGTCTGCAAGGGAGTTACTAGTTTATTTAAATGCAAGTTTGCAACTGTTCTATCTGCGATAATAACAATTTGATCGGCAGAGAGAAGCTGATCTTTGTACAAGGAAAGCGCTTCTTGAATAATGTTTGACCCCATATGAACGTCGTAATCTTTCGTGATCGTTTCAATGGTTATGTTTTGCATACTTAGAACTCCTTTGTGTAAGCTCGATGTTCATCTAATGACGTTTTTAGTTTTGATAATTGATCGCTATTAAATTGTTCTAAAATAGCAGATGCTAATTCCCATGCAACAACATGTTCAGCAACAATCGAAGCCGCTGGTACAGCACAGCTATCCGAGCGTTCTATACTTGCTTTGAAAGGCTCTTTCGTATCAATGTCGACACTTTGTAACGGTTTATACAGAGTAGGAATAGGTTTCATTACGCCTCTGACAACGATTGGCATACCCGTTGACATTCCGCCTTCAAGTCCACCCAAACGGTTCGTTTTTCGTGTATAACCTAGTTCTTCACTCCAGGCAATTTCATCATGAACTTGGCTGCCTGGTTTTCTTGCCATTTCAAAGCCTAATCCGACTTCTACACCTTTAAAAGCATTTATACTCATCATAGCCATGGCCAGTTTGCCATCAAGTTTGCGATCATAATGAACGTAACTTCCAATTCCTGCAGGCATATTTTCAACTACAACTTCTACAACGCCACCAATTGAGTCACCATTCTCTTTAGCCTCATCAATTGCTTGAGTCATTTGTTTAGATGCATCAGGATCAACACAATAGACTGCATCTGATTCAACGATTTCTCGAATTTCTTTTACTGATAATCCTTCAAGCAATGCTGGGTTCGCTTTAACCCCTCCGATTTCAGTTACATGAGAGACGATATGGATTCCGAGCTCTGATAAAAGTTGTTTAGCTACTGCACCAACAGCTACTCTCACTGTAGTTTCACGTGCGGAAGAACGCTCTAGTACATTACGTAAATCACGATGACCGTATTTCATACCTCCAACCAAATCTGCATGCCCAGGTCTTGGGCGTGTAATTTGTCGTTTAACGTCTTCTGGATTCAGTTCTTCAGACAAAGGTTCAATTCCCATGATATGAGTCCAATGTTTCCAGTCATCATTCGTTACTACAAGTGCTATTGGTGAACCGATTGTCACTCCATGTCGAACACCCGAAGTGATATTCACTGTATCTTTTTCGATTTGCATTCGACGACCTCGTCCATGTCCCCCTTGTCTCCGTTTAAGATCTATATTAATTAATTCTGAAGTAATCTCTAATCCTGATGGTAACCCCTCGATAATCGCTGTTAGTTGTGGTCCATGAGACTCACCAGCAGTTAAATAACGCATGGCACTTTCTCCCTTCAACTCGCTAAAGTATTTTAAGTAACACTATAACATAATCTTTTTTAATTTTCATAGTCGTACTTGTAAATAATCATGATTCCTGTATGTTTTCTATGTAAGAAAGCTGTCCGAAAATTTTTTCCGGACAGCATCAACCACTATATTTTTCGATAAAAGAAAGTATCCTCTGTTTCTAAACCATACCGTTGAGGATTAAAAATCTGTTCGGTACTTCCTACAAATAAAATGCCATCTTTTTTTAGGGAATTTCCGAAATTCATGTAAATTTGATCTTTCGCTTCTTCTGTAAAATAAATCATGACATTTCGACACACGATCAAATCAAAGTTTTGTTCATATGTATCGTTTAATAAATTATGTTTTTTAAATGTTACCGTGTTTTTAATTTCCTTTTTAACCTCATAAAAGGCTCCCTGCTTTTCAAAGTATTTATTTTTACTATCATCAGGCACTTCAGCTAATGACCTTTCAGGATATATAGCCACTTTTGCTCTTTGAATTGCATTTTCATCTAAGTCAGTAGCTAATACTGAGATTTGAGACAAAGGTAAATGATTCGCTAACACCATTGCAATGGTATATGGCTCCTCACCAGTAGAACAGGCAGCGCTCCAGATTTTTAATGTTTTTTTCGATTGTAATAACTTTGGGAATATTTTATTCTGTAAGACTTCCCATCTCTTTGCATTTCGATAAAATTCTGAAACGTTTATTGTCATTCGATCTAAAAATTCATTTAATAAATCACGATCCTTATCTAGTGCAAAAAAGAATTCTTCAAAGTTAGCAAAGCCCTTTTTATCATATAGAGATGTAAGCCTTCTTCTCATTTGGGCTTCCTTATATAAACTGAGGTCAATCCCAGTTTTTCGATTAATTTGTTCAATGAATTTTAGATAATCAGGCATACCCTTCATTCTCCCTCTCTAACTTCCTACCCATATTATAACGTATGGAACACTTTTCTGAAATTAAAAAAGAGGCTATCTAAGAACACAGCCTTTGAGGATAACCCCTCTTCATTTTTGAAAGCTATTATTCATTTGATGATTGATATTCTGCAAAACTGCTGTGCTTTCCGCGGGCTTGCACTTAACTAACTCAGACTTATATAAATCATTTTCGAGAAACATTTCCATGTATACTTTCAACAAAAAATTTTGAGAAAAAACAGAAAAACAGGTGGAGAAAAAAGAATCTTTTTCTCCACCTGTTTTTTAAAAGGACTCATTAGGCAGCCCCTTATTAATATAAAATTAGTTAACCCAGTTATTTGAATCTTTAGCGTATGATACTAGTTCTTCTTCTTTGAAGAATAAACCGATTTCACGAACAGCGCTATCAGAAGAGTCAGAACCGTGAATAATGTTCTTTCCAACTGTTACAGCGAAGTCTCCACGGATCGTTCCAGGAGCAGACTCTTTAGGGTTTGTAGCCCCAACTAATAAACGAGAAGTAGCGATTACATTTTCGCCTTCCCAAACCATTGCGAATACTGGTCCAGAAGTAATGAAATCAACAAGTTCACCGAAGAATGGGCGCTCTTTATGTTCACCGTAGTGTTCACCAGCAAGTTCTGGTGTAATTTGCATTAATTTAGCTCCAACTAATTGGAAGCCTTTCTTTTCAAAACGACCAACGATTTCACCAATAAGGTTACGTTGAACTCCATCAGGTTTTACCATTAAAAACGTTCTTTCCATAATTAACACTCCTTCAATTCTATCTTAGGGATATCCCTACCGTAAAAAATAGTACCATTCAATCAAAATTTATACAACAACTTAAAATTTACGTTTCCCCATAAATAGCGAAATTTTGCGTAAAGTTTTTTTAGCATGTTGATCTGGCAAAGAATCAATTTCTTTCATGGCTTTTTGTAAATATCGATCACTAATTTGCTTCGCTTTATCAATTGCATCCGATTGGCGTACACGTTTAACAAGATCAAGTCTTTCAGCTTCCGTTAATTCACCAGACATCGCCAACTCAAAATCCTTTCGGAAAACTGGATCATCTTTTAAAAATAAGATAGGTAATGTGATATTGCCTTGTAGCAAATCACTGCCAGCCGGTTTTCCTAGTTCTTTGTCTGTTGAGGTGAAATCTAAAATATCATCTATTATTTGAAATGACATACCGACGTAATACCCAAAACGTTTTAAATGCATCGTGGTCTTTGCATCTGCTCCAGATACAACCGCCCCTAGTTGACAGCTAGAAGAAATCAAAAGAGCAGTTTTTCGTTTAATTCGACGGAAATAATCTTGTAATCGCTGATCTATTTTATATTTATCCTCGATTTGAATAATTTCCCCTACACAAATTTCAACCATAGTATAAGACAAAATACGGTGGGCTTCAGTATTTGAGAAATTTGTTATGTATTCGAGGGCACGGGCAAAAATAAAATCGCCAGTATACATGGCGACTCGATTATTCCATTGGGCTTTGACCGTTAACTGTCCTCTTCGCATTTCAGAATCATCAATAACATCATCATGCACTAACGAGGCCATATGAATTAATTCTAAAGGCACGGCAACATCTTTAATGCGATCAATCTGATAATCACCAAACTTAGCAGCAAGTAATACGAATACAGGACGTATACGTTTTCCGCCAGCATGCAACAAATGAAGAGAAGCATCATTTAGTAAGTGTGAAGACGAATTCACAGCAACCTCTAATTCTTTTTCGATGAGATCTAAATCTGAACGCATGTCAGAATAGAGCATGGATAACTTCATCTTTTCCACTTCTTAGTACCTTCTCCCACACCGAAACTTTTACAATTTAATCATGTTAAGCTTCATCCATTATTTTTGTAGCCAATATGTCTTGCAGCAGCACCGCCACTATATGGTTTATATTCAACATTTACAAAACCGGCTTGCTCCATCATTTTTGCTAATGCTTTCATTCCAGGGAAATCTTTTGCTGATTCTTGTAACCAAGAATATTCTTTATAGCTCTTCGCAAAGAATTTACCAAAAATCGGCATAACATATTTAAAATAAAATCGGAAAAGTTGTTTGTATATTGGCATTTCAGATTGAGATGTCTCTAAACAAACGAACATTCCACCAGGCTTTAACACTCGCTCTATTTCTTTTAACACTTGCATGTAGTCAGGAACATTTCGTAATCCAAAACCAATTGTTACATAATCAAACGAGTTATCTGAAAATGGAAGCTCCATTGCATTCCCATGTAATAATTCGATTTGAGGGATTTCTTTCGTCTTGTCAATTCCAACATTTAACATTTTTTGACTGAAATCAAGTCCTACAGCACGTCCCGTTGAACCAACAGCTTCGCTCATCGATATTGTCCAATCAGCAGTTCCACAACAAACATCTAGCGATGAACTGCCCTTTTTGACATTCATTCGTGACATTGTATCTTCACGCCATTTTTTATGTTGTTGAAAACTAATAACGGAATTCATCTTATCGTAATTTCCAGATATTTTTTCAAACACTTCATGAACGCGTTCTTCTTTTGTTTTCGTCATGTGTGTCACCTTTCTTTAAGAACAACTGCATTTTTATTTACAGAAGTATTAACCATTTGATCTAGATATTCTTTTACGGGACGCGTTAGTAAAGTGGACGCTCTAATATCTTTATTCAAATGAGCAATCCCTTCTTTACAAACAATTTCCAGTAAATTCCCTAAACTAGAAGAATAACCAAGTGCCTGTGCACTTTCAATAAGCGCTTCTAGAAATCTAGATGATTTCCCATCTTTATATAATTCAAGCTCATGGACAATTCTTTGAATGAATAATGCTTGTCTCAGATACG
Organism: Paenisporosarcina sp.; assembly: GCA_041605715.1. Classification (GTDB taxonomy): domain Bacteria; phylum Bacillota; class Bacilli; order Bacillales_A; family Planococcaceae; genus Paenisporosarcina. Next base: position 42,982 of record JBFIXW010000003.1, on the reverse strand, counting down.
GAATATATTGTTCAAACTGAAAGTGTTGATAATACTGTTCAATTGATAAACTTTCTATTACAACAATAGTGGACATCCATTCATTAAAGGTTCGATGAAGTTGATCGTAAACCGACGCTTTTTTTTCACTAATTTCAATGATGCCATTAGATAAAGATCGAATTAAATTGATATTTGATTGCTTCGCAAGAATTTGATAGTACATTCCACTATAATAGTCCCCTGCTAAAACGGTCAGCTGCTGACTTTTAGATGAAGCATTGGACTCTTTAATTTGATCGTGCGCAGACAGTGCACTGTATATAATTGCTACAGCGATTCCGGCTTGTTCGTGTTCATCAGTCCAATGTTCTCCATTTAAAAATGGGAGCAATAAAAAGAACAAGCGGTCTTCACGAACATCTGGCTCGCCAGTATATTTGTGTAGTGTCCGATGACGCACTTTTTGTATGATTTTTAATTTTAGTTGTTCAACTTGTTGTTGAATGAGAGTTTCGTTCATTCTACGTGCTCCATTTCACTAAACTACAGATGTCGTATTGTGTCATTATAGCACAGCTAGAAGGTCCAATCACTCAAATGTGCCTATTTTTTAGCTTCACTCTGCATAATGCCATGTGAAGTTTGTATTTCAGCTTTTCCTCGGATTTTTATAGCAGAAGTATGTTCAGTAAATTGAGCAACCATTACTTCGCCACGATCTAATTTTTCAGAATGATGAAATTTAGTATCAGTTCCCCTTGTTAAGCCGATAACATTTACACCATCTTCTTCTGCACGAATTACAATATACTCTGTTTGAGACATAAACTTCTCCTCCAATTGGTATTGGTTTTCTGTTTTTAGTTCATTTGAATGAATGATAGAATTTCTGAGCGCTTCACGTGATCAGTTTCATAGATACCTTTCGCTACGGCTGTTACCGTTTTAGCACCAGGCTTTTTAATCCCACGCATTGTCATACACATATGTTCCGCTTCGATAACGACATAGACACCGTATGGATTTAACATGTCCATGATTGAGTCGGCAATTGTTGAAGTAATACGTTCTTGTAGTTGGGGGCGTCTTGCAGTGGTTTCAACTGCACGTGCTAATTTACTTAATCCCGTGACAACGCCATCTCTTGGTATATAGGCAATGTGTGCTTTCCCATAAAAAGGAACTAAATGATGCTCACACATTGAATGGAAAGGAATATCTTTTACTAACACAAGCTCTTCATGATCTTCATGAAAAACTGTTTTAAAATATTCTTTTGGATCTTCTTTTAAACCCGAAAACATCTCAGCGTACATCTTTGCGACACGTTTTGGTGTTTCTAGTAACCCTTCACGCGTGGGGTCTTCTCCAACAGCCTCTAAAATCATGGTTACTGCATTCTCTATTTTTTTAAAATCTACACTAGTCACTATTGACGCCCCCTAAAAAATAAAACAGTCCTTAAATCTATGTGAATCTTAGCATATCCCTAATCGTTACGCAAAACTCAAATTCCTGGAATTTGCTAATTCATCAAGAACTTTTTCCTTTTGTATTGATTTTAAATCGTCTTATATGTTCTTGCTTTTGCCCTGGCAGCAGCTTCCTTATCGTAAATTCTGCTTTCAGGTAGTATCATGTTTAGGCACAAATAGAATTTGGCGTTTGATGATCTTATTTTGGCGGTCGATGATCATATTTTGGCGTTTGACAGTCATAATTTGGCGTTAAACGCTTATATTTTGGCGTTATCGCAGTTTTATTGGCGTTTGACCTTAAATAGTCTTAAGGACATACTTCTGCCTTGACAGTAGCCTTCTTCTTGTAAACTCAAATGCTGGTTGTTCTTCATGTAATAGATAAAGTTTCATTCATTAATCTAACCGCTCCACCCAAAATCACTCTATTAAACCTAAAAAAGAACGACTTTTGTGAAATAATCACAAAAGTCGTTCTATGTACTTCAGACGCTAATTACTTAACTGCGTCCTTAAGCGCTTTACCTGGTTTGAAAGCAGGTACTTTGCTTGCAGCGATTTCGATTTCTTTACCTGTTTGTGGGTTACGTCCCTTACGAGCAGCACGTTCACGAACTTCAAAGTTACCAAAACCAATAAGTTGAATTTTTTCACCTTTTGCAAGAGTATCTTGAATTGTATCAAATATTGCGTCAACCGCTTTAGAAGCATCTTTCTTTGAAAGATCTGCAGCTTCTGCTACTGAGTTTACTAATTCTGTTTTATTCACACCATTCACCTCCTCTCAAAGGGGATGGACTAACAATCATGTAAAAAGAGTATCATAACCAAAAAGGCTTCGCAACAATATTTCGACCACATTTTCCAACTTAATGCAGAAAATTTATTTTTACCAAAAAAAGAACAGGAATTTTCGCAATTGTCTTGCGAAACCCTGTCCTTTGTGCTTATATCGAAATAATTAGATTACACACACAATTTCTATCGATTATAAAATGAAAGTTACCATGCCACGATCTCCGTCATTCACCATACGTTCAATCGTTTCTCTCATTCGTTTCTTCGCATGGGATGAGACTGCTTCTGTTTTGAATCTCATGCTTTCTTTTAACATTTCATGAAGTGGTGTTCCAAACAATGATGTTTGCCACAAGGCTTCTCGATCATGATAGTAAGCTTCTTTTAATTCTTTTAATAATTGTTGGCTATGGAATTCAGAACCGATTAATGGCGAAAATTCTGCATCCATATCTACACGAATAATATGGAATGAAGGTGCTTTCGCTTTCATTCGAACACCATAAAATTTATTTTCGTTGATCTGCTCTGGTGCTGAAGGTTGGAATTCCTGCATGATAGGAAGAGCTACTCCATATCCACCGTCTTTTGCTGATTCAATGGCATCATGAAATCTTAAATAAGATTTTTTTGCATGTGAAGATTCTTTTACATAGAGTAACCAATCTTTTTTCGTAACAATTGGATCTTCTAACCATTCCTCACATACCGATTGAAATACATCATCTTTCATTTCAATTTGAATGCTAGCTTTACCTTTTCCTGCATCTACTTCAATTACTTCTGCATTTTCAACAAAAGGCTCTTGTGCTAGATAATTTGCTAATTCTTTCACATCCCGGATCCTCGAGACTTGAGTGGACCATTCAGCTAAAGAATTTTGCAAAGATTGTTGAAGTGGGTGATCAAAATCTAAAACATCCATCCAATCAGGTTTTTGCAAATCAAATGATTGTAATGGAAACTCATAAAGAGCCTCTTTTAAAATTGTCTGAATTTCATGAACTGACATTTGATCAACAGCTGTTACGATTACTGGAACGCCATATTTTTCATGAAGTTCAGCTCGTAAATGTAAAGCACTGTCATGTGCAGGCATACGACTGTTTAACACAATAACGAACGGTTTACCAATCTCTTTTAATTGATTAATAATATCCTCTTCTACTTGCTCAACTGCGTGTCGTGGAATGTCATTTACGGTTCCATCTGTGGTCATTACAATGCCGATTGTTGAATGATCTCGGATTACTTTATCCGTTCCGATTTTTGCAGCCTCTTGGAAAGGTATAGGTTCATGATGCCAAGGCGTATGAACTAGCTTTGGACCATTTTCGTCTTCGTACCCTTTAGCACCTTCGATTATGTAACCAACACAATCCGCAAGGCGCACATGAAATCTGAATGCATCATCACCTACTTGAATACTTGTTCCATGAGCCGGCACAAATTTCGGTTCCGCAGTCATAATTACGGCTCCAGGTGAACTTTGTGGCAACTCATCCTGTGCGCGTAAACGCTCAATATCATCGGTCATATTTGGAATGACGATGCATTCCATTACACGTTTGACGAAAGTCGATTTCCCTACCCTCACTGGCCCTACAACACCAAGATAAACATCACCATTTGTTCGTTCAGCAATTTGTTGATAAATTTGATCAGCCATTTCCGTGCCCCCTTTCATTCGCACTTTATCGTATGCGAAAAAAAAACATTTCATGCATATGCACAAAACGTTTTCATGGGAGTTTGGAATTTTTCTAAGCATTATTAATTGTGAGTTTTCAAAAGTTTTTTTGATCTAATGAACACCGTAAACTTATAATGTGTATACGTGTCCATCATTTCAAGGTCTGGCCAGCAAGTATTTTTGCGTAATTTCACTATGATTTAAAAGAATTAAAGTGACCTATTTTTTATTTAAGAACACAGGCTCGTTTTTTTCATTTACCGTATACGGCAGCGAGTAAGCTGGTAGTACCGGATATTTGTCTTTAAGCAAAAATCGGATATCATCACCAGGTTTTACGTTTGGTTTTTCTTCACCTAAAATACGATTTAAATCGATTGAATAGTCAATATAGACATTTCCATCACCCGTTGCAATTAAGGGCAAATTAACATCTGAATATGGACTAGGAACCGTTTGTTCTTCCTTATAACCCATCACTTCATAATTTAAGGTGTAAACATTTTCAGCAATTTGTCGGTCGATTGGACCATAGCCGTTGATGCCAATTTTTAATTTTAATTCACGAATTTTTTCTGCAGTTCGCAAATCGATAAGTTTTACAGTTGGATTTTCTTCCACATCCGTTAATACATATTGAAAAATCCCACCGTTCTCATATGCATTAGACGGAACTTTATCTAAATACAATGGAATTATGCGTTCAAATGATACCGGATATTTAATATATTGGTCGACATCTTGTTCTCTTGTTTTTATTGGCAAAAGACCGCCAGATGCTTCTTGGTATTGCTCTACTGCTTTTTGAACCGTTAATAGTTGATCTTCATACGCTTGTTGGTTCTCTGTTTTCGCTGAATCAGGATACATACAACCTGATAACAATAGTAGACTACTTAGAATAATTCCTGCTAAAGATATTCTCTTCATTTCATCACCTCATGCTCGACCAGTGGGTCCGCTAAATACGATATATATCATGCTAATAAATCCAATAATTAATAAAACATAGGCAACCAACGCAAATACAAATTTCACTATTTTATTATTGATTTTATATCTACTGAAATAAATTAATCCCATAGATATCATCATGAATCCCATAGACGCAAAAGATATCCACATTTTATCTAAAGATGACATAACAGTCGACCACCCTTCTATCTCTTTCAACAAATAAGTATAGCATGAAAAAACAAGAGGTGCTTATGTGCATCCTCTTGTTTTGTGACGATTCTATAGGTATTCGTACAAATCTTCCATTTCATGTTTCTTTCCACGATCCATTAGTTCATCAACAGCGGTTTTCGTATCTACTTGTTCGAATAGCACTTGATATAAGGCATTCGTTATAGGCATAGGCACTTTATGGTGTTGAGACAATTGATAGGCTGCTTTCGTCGTTCTAACGCCTTCTACAACCATTCCCATTTGTTCAAGCACCTCATCTAGTTTCATTCCTTTACCGAGTAGGTTTCCTGCCCGCCAATTTCGTGAGTGAACGCTTGTACATGTGACAATTAAATCGCCAATACCAGTTAAACCTGAAAAAGTTAGTGGATTTGCTCCCATCTTGGTACCTAGGCGAGCAATTTCAGCTAGACCTCGCGTAATAAGAGCAGCTTTAGCATTATCTCCGTAACCTAGACCGTCTGTTATGCCTGCAGCTAGTGCAATGATATTTTTTAATGCTCCGCCCATCTCTACTCCAATCACATCTGTATTGGTATATACACGGAAATAACCATGCATAAATAGATCTTGAACAATTTCAGCATATTTAATATTCTCACATGCAGCCGTGACAGTCGTTGGATGCTTCAAAACGACTTCTTCGGCATGACTAGGACCCGATAAGACGACAATCTCTTCTATGAATTCATGAGGGATTTCTTCTCGCATCATTTCAGAGATTCGCTTTAAAGAATCAGGTTCAATTCCTTTTGAAACATGAACGAAAAGAACTGGCTCAGTTAAATGCTTCACTAAACTTTGACACACTTCTCTTATCCCTTTAGTCGGAACTGCCATAACAATAATTTTTGCGTGTTCAGCTGCTACTTGTAAAGATGATGTTGCATGTAAATTTATGGGTAACTTGGCTTCAGGTAAATATTTTTGATTTGTATGGTTTTGGTTGATTTCGTTTGCTTGATTTTCTCGATGAGACCATAAAAGGCAATTATGCCCTTTTTCTGCAAGAACGATACTTAGGGCAGTACCCCAGCTTCCCGCTCCTAATACGACTACTTTTTCGATTTGACTCACTCCTCAACTACTCGTTTAAGTACGAGCACGTGTGATTAAACGAATAGGTGTACCTTCAAAGTCAAATGAATCACGAATCCTGTTTTCAAGGAAACGCTCGTAACTAAAGTGCATAATATCCGGTTCGTTGACGAAAACAACGAAAGTTGGTGGCTTAATCGCAACTTGCGTCACATAGTAAATACGTAATCTGCGCCCTTTGTCTGTTGGTGCAGGATTACGCGCTACTGCATCTTCAATTACTTCATTTAATACACTTGAAGTGACACGCATTGCATGGTTTTCACTTACGCGATTTATAATTGGTAGAATTGCATGTACACGTTGTTTTGTTGTTGCTGATACGAAAATAATCGGTGCATAATCAAGGAATAGGAAATGTTCACGAATCGTTTTCGTCATCGTATTCATCGTTTTATCATCTTTTTCAATGGTATCCCATTTATTTACAACAATAATAATCGCTTTACCAGCTTCATGAGCATATCCAGCAATTTTCTTATCTTGTTCTTGAATTCCTTCTTCAGCATTTAATACGACCAAAACGACGTCAGAACGTTCAATTGCTCGTAAAGCACGTAATACACTGTATTTTTCAGTTGTTTCGTACACTTTCCCTTTTTTACGCATACCTGCTGTATCAATAATGACATATGGTTGATCTTCAAATTCATATTGAGAGTCAATCGCATCGCGTGTTGTTCCTGCAATTTCACTTACGATTACACGGTCAGCACCAAGAAAACTGTTAACTAAAGAAGACTTCCCAACATTTGGGCGTCCGATTAAAGAAAATTTAATTACGTTTTCAGGGTACTCTTCTTCTTCTTCAGTTGGGAAATTTTTTGCAACTTCATCCAACAAATCTCCAAGACCTAAACCATGAGATCCTGAAATTGGAAAAGGTTCGCCAAAACCTAGAGAGTAAAAATCATAGATCATTTCTCTCATGTCTGGATTATCGATTTTATTAATCGCTAAAACAACAGGTTTTTTTGTTTTGTAAAGAATTTTTGCTACTTGCTCATCAGCAGCTGTGACACCTTCACGACCATTGGTCAAGAAAATAATGACATCTGCTTCTTGAATCGCAATCTCTGCTTGTTGGCGGATTTGCTCTAAGAATGGCTCATCACCAATCTCAATTCCACCTGTATCGATTATATTAAATTCATGTGTTAGCCAATCTGCCCCGCTATAAAGACGATCACGTGTAACGCCAGGAATATCCTCGACGATTGATACACGTTCACCAACGATCCGATTAAAGATTGTTGACTTCCCGACATTCGGTCGACCGACTATTGCTACTACCGGTTTTGCCATATTCAATTCATCCTTCCAACTTCTTCTCTATCGTATTATACAACAAAAGAGATGCGGACGTTAGGGATTGTCCATCATCTCTTTATATTTTTACGATTTGCAAAGCTAAATGTATCATATCCGCGTTGAGAGATATAGTGATATAATTGTCCATTCAGTATTAATGGGCTGTTTTGCAGCTCTGACACTGTTGTTGCTCCTAAAGCAACCATCATCATTTTGATATCTTCTTTCATTTCCTCAATAGCTTGACATGTCTCATCTTCACCATGCTCAACCACTAATTTTAAAATATACCCTGCGAGACCGACAGCTGACGCGCCTAACGCTAAGCATTTTACGATATCTAGCGGATTCTGTATGCCTCCAGAAGCTATGATTGAGGTGTCAGAAGCTTCCATTTTCGCTTCAATCACAGATGCAGCGGTTGGTATTCCCCATTGATCGAAATAAAATAGTTGTCGCTTTCTTCGTTCATTTTCAATCATCGCAAAGTTTGTTCCACCAAAACCACCAACATCTATTGCACCGACATTTAATTGTTTAAGCTTATGTACCGTTTCTCTCGAAAGTCCAAAACCTGTTTCTTTAATAATCACGGGTACTGAAAGTCCATTGATTATTTGCTCAATTCTACTAAGGGCATCTTTAAAATCGCGATCCCCTTCAGGCATTGTTAATTCTTGAATGACATTTAGATGAATTTGTAATGCATCCGCTTGAATCATTTCAATAGCTTGTTTTGCTTGATCAACCGTTGCTTCACTGCCTAGATTTGCAAAAACTAACCCATTTGGGTTTTCATCTCGCACAACTGCATAAGACGTTCTTTCATTGGGATCCTTTATCGCTGCCATTTGTGAGCCAACAGCCATAGGTATGTCTACTTGTTTTGCAATTCTAGCTAATTGAGCATTGACTATTTTGGTGCGTTCACCACCACCACCAGTCATCGCATTGATGAAAAAAGGCGAACTAAAATTCAGTCCGCCTACTTGTGAATGGAGTGAGATATCTTCCCACGAAGTATCTGGCAAAGCTTGATGAATGAATGTTATATCATCTAAGCCTGTTTTTCTAGATTGACCTGTGGAAAGAGCATGTCGAATATGATCTAGTTTTCGTTCAGCTCTTGTCATGTCAAATCTCCATTATTTAAAGTCTTTTAATCGATCACCAATTACATCACTTATTGAAAAGCCTCTATTTTCCTCAGGCATTTCATAGTCATTTCCTTGATAATCGTCCTCTTTTTCAACTAAATCTTTAATACTTAAAGACAATCGTTTATCTGTTTTATTCACATCAAGCACCTTCACAGAAACTTCTTGGCCTTCTTTTAGGACTTCATGAGGAGTTCCAATATGGGAATGAGAAATCTGAGAAATGTGAACTAATCCTTCAATACCTGGAAACACTTCAACAAATGCGCCGTATGTAACTAAGCGTTTAACTTTCCCTTCAAGAATAGATCCTCTAGAAGCTTTTTCCTCGATTCCTTCCCATGGTCCAGGTAAGGTATCTTTGATAGATAAAGATATACGTTCACTGTCACGATCAACAGACAACACTTTCACTTTTACTTCTTGACCTTCATTCACAACATCCGTCACATGTTCAACATGCTCATGCGATAGTTGAGAAATATGAACTAAACCATCGACTCCGCCTAAGTCAACGAATGCACCGAACGCAGCAATCCGCTGAACAGTCCCAGTCATCTCATCTCCTGGATGGATATGGTCGAGGATATTTTGTTTTTGCGATTCTTTTTCTTGTTCAACTACAGCTCGATGAGAAAGAATTAATCGGTTCTTTTCTTTTTCCATTTCAACAATTTTAAAAGTCAAAACTTGACCTTTATAATTTTCAAACGATTCAACAAAATGGTCTTCTACTAATGATGCAGGCACGAATCCTCGTACACCCAGATCAATAACTAATCCACCTTTTACTACATCCTTGACTTCAGCTTCAATAATGACGCCATCGTTAAATTTTTGTTCTAAAGTGCCCCACGCCTCTTCTGCGTCAACTTTACGTTTTGAAAGGACAAAGTTCTCTTCTTCAACTTTTGTAATAATTAAATTTAACTCGTCACCAATTGAAACGGCGTCGGAAGCTTTTTCAATGTGCAAGCTGGACAGTTCACTAATTGGGATCACACCATCAAATGGTGCACCATCAATTGTTACCGTAACTGCCTTTTCATCAACTTGGGCAACCGTACCTTTAACTAGATCTCCCTCACGGAATTCCTGGTTTTCCAACAAGTTCGTTTCCTCAGACATATAGCATCCTCCTTCACAACGTTTCATTTATCTATTTTATGCGAATTCTTTAATAAAAACAAAAATTTACACTTTTTATACAGATTTTTTTATTTATTTCGATTTGTTCTCATCTATTAAGTTTTGAATATGTTGCATGATTACACCAGTTACTTCTTCCGCTGAGGCTCTTTTTTCACGGAATGGTTCCATATCAATTGGAGATCCATATACGACTTGAACACGTTTAAATAATTTATACGGTCCAATAATTGCACATGGCACAACTACTGCCTCACCTTTTAAGGCAAAGAAACCTGCGCCTGAAAATCCTTTTCCTAATTCGCCCGTTTTACTGCGCGTTCCTTCAGGGAATAACCCCATTACTTCCCCGTTTTTCAGTAAACTGATTGCTTTTCTTAGAGCTTCTCTATCGCTCATACCACGCTTAACTGGAAATGCTCTTAACTTAGGTAAAAGACCTTTTAAAACTGGCATATTGAATAATTCTTCTTTAGCCATGAAATTCACATCTCGAGGTGCAGTTATTCCGACTACAGGTGGATCAAGAGCATCAATATGGTTGGCGCAAATAAGGACACCTCCTGTTTTCGGGAAATGTTCAAGCCCTTTCACTTCAAATCGATAGAGTGGATTGAGAACGTTCCAAACCAATGATTTTGCAAAAGTATAAAGATTCATTTAAATCATCCTTTCGTGTGCTAAATGAATTATTTGATTTACCACTTCTTCGATTGTTAATAACGTGGTATCTAAATAAATTGCATCTTTGGCTTGAACTAAAGGAGACGCTTCGCGTTCACTATCCATTTTGTCTCGATTTGAAATTTCTAAAACCAACTGGTCGAAATGTGATGGTATGCCACGAACTTCATTGTCTAGTTGACGACGTTTTGCACGTTCGTCCACTGATGCGGACATAAAAACTTTTAGTTCTGCTTCTGTTAATACATGAGTACCAATATCACGTCCATCCATTACAATTCCGCCAACTGCAGCCATTGCTAATTGTCTTTTTACCATTTCGATTCTTAGGCTTGCATGAGCTGCAACTATAGACACTGAAGAAGTAACCTCATTTGAGCGTATTTCTTCTGAAACGTCTTGATCATCTAAAATAACTAGTTGTCCATTTTTAGATGGTTTAAGTTCGATTGTTGAATCAAGCAATAATTGTGTCATTGCTAGCTCATCATTAATATCTATGTGATTCGTTAACGCTTTATACGTAATAGAACGATACATGGCACCAGTATCTATGTAAGTATAGCTAAGCTTTTCTGCCACTATTTTCGCGATGGTACTTTTACCAGCACCGGCAGGCCCATCTATAGCAATTTGAATATTTTTTTTCATCTAATCAACCCCTAATATTTATCCTGTTTATTGTATCATAATTGCACAAAAAAAAGCCCATAGACTAGGGCTTTCAGGCTAATGACAAATAAATAAATTGTGAAAGTAACTACTTACTATTAGAAAACACCGAGGTTTTCACAATGTCCAGAAAGTAAATCGTGATTACCACACCAAAAAATTGGCAGATTTCTATTACTGCGGACGCTTTCCGGGGGCACGGCTTTAGCCGCTTCCTTCGCTCCGCTTAGTGCAGGGTCTTCAGCTCGTGCAATTCCCCAGGAGTCGCCGCTTCCATTCGAATCTGAAAAAATATATAAAAAAGTGATAATTCAATTTCACAATAAAAGAGCCCTCCTTCAGACACTACCCGTGGAGGCATACAAGATATGGCGATTTTATTATGACACCTCAAAAACTTCAATTTGGCTATCATGAAGAGCAATTTCATTAAATGGTCACAAAAATGAAAAATATAAACTAATTGCACATTTTTTATCACTTCTGTAAGCAAGACACTCCAAATTCTATATTAAAAAAATTGGTCGGCTATTTCTAAGGATTTCTGCGGAAAAACGAAATATGCTAGCCCTACAGACACAGCTGTCAAAGACAAACTGAGTCGGAGAGGCTAGCGTTTCGTTCGGAGAGTGCGAAAGGAATAGCCGTCCACATTCAAATTTTTTCAATAACGGTATTAAGTTGTTTAATTCTTTTGATGTTTTTTACCTTTACTACTCTACACCTTTTTTACGTTGAAGTAATTGTCGATCGAAGCAAAATCTTACGATTAATTGTTTATCTACATCATCCGTCTCTTCAAATCGGATCGAAGCCATTTTAATTAAATCCTTTTCCCAAAAACGAACAATCAATGCATTCGTTTGGATATATTTGATATCCCCATTTGAGAAAGGTAAGACAATCGTTAAACAAACTAAATCGCCTTCTTTAAAAGACACGGGTTGATTGATAATAATGGCAGAGCCACCTGCACTAATGTCTTCTGCAACAAATTGTGAAAACTCACCTTGGAATTCCACCGACATGTCAACTGGGGTATCTACTCGGACGAATTCTCTTCGTTGAATTTTGATCACTTGGTCTACTCCTGGAAAAGATAATGTAATCATTGGAATTTGACCTTGAACTCTTCCCAAAACTTCCGTTTGAAAAGCAAATGCGGCTTTAGCATCCTCTACAAATGATGCTCGCATTTGAGCACCTTCCATTAAGAAAGATGTTCTTTTTGTAAGCATATTAGTCGGATAATCGATTAATATGACATTTTCTTTTTCTTCGACAACTTTACACCTGAATTTCTCCGCAGTTTCCGTATATGTTGGTTCAAGTGTGAGTATAGTCCCTACTTTTGGTTTCATAATATATCACCTTCGCCTCATAAAATCGTTAGTTTATTATGACATGAGACGATGTGGAATACTACATTTTATTTCCAAATTCTTTTACGATAATGGTTCTGTTTTTAGAACTTCTTTCGTTTCAGTGTCTACGAGAACTTGGAATGTTTCAGAGATATTATTGATTTCTTTTACAACTAATAGGTCATAGCACAAGCGTTGTTGCAATTCTTTATTATCCGTATATGCAAACGCTTCACTCTCGACTCTTACATCCTCCATGAAAAATTCAGACCAATTGATGGCAACTACTTTTTGTGAAGGGAGAGTTTCTTTTTGAATATATTCCATTGTACTGATACCAAGTATTTCTCCGTTATCTTTCGCTAATTTCATTTGAATCGAATCGTCATAAACTCTGGCTTTATCTTCGGGAGTCACTCGGATGAATGTCACATGCCAAACCGAATGATTTTCACGCGATTCAACTAATTCTACGTCATCAAATCCAAAAGATTTTGCTGCTTGGATTGCTTTTTCTTTAATCACTTCTGGACCAATACGATCCTTACTTACTGGTCTTTCAACCAGCGTTGAAAGCAGGTGACCGCCTTTTAAAGTAAAGTCTGCATAACCTATACGTATTCCTTCTTGAAATTGCACATGATAGAAAGGATAGGTTGCACCTGGTTTACTTTTGGTGGTCACTATTTTGGCATTTTTAAATTGAGGGAAAATCTTTTTAAATTGATCTACTGCTTGTTGCTCCGTTATTTCTTTTTCATCTATATGTTTTAATTCTCTTTTCTTTTGGACATCTGCTTCACTCGCGGTTAATGGGAAATCACTTTCTGTATAGCTCTTAACATTTTTAGCAAATCCTGACCAATTTTCTGAGGGTTTAGCTGACGCAATTTGCTTACGCCATTCTTTATAAGGCTCTTTTTGAGCAAGTAAATCAGTCGTTGCATTCTCCCATTCATTTGAGAATTCATCTAAATTTCGAGAGACGTTGGCAGCAACCTTTAACCATTTATCTTCAGGAACCTTTTGTTCACTTTTCATTTTTGCAAAATCACCTAGACGTCCTAAATAATTCATCCATTCGTTTGAAAAATCTCTTTGAAGTGGCAAAGTAGCAATATCACTTTTAATTTCTGAAGATAGTCTCCAAATGTCTTCTAACGGTTCTGCCTGTGCGGAAGGTTCATTGAAAACACTTGCTTTATGGACAGCTATTTCTAGTTCTCCTAATTTGTCGGAAGCATCACTCATTCGTTCCGTATATTGAGCACGCAAGTGTCTGTTTAATTCGGTCTCACTTTGCTTCGACTGAAATAAAAAAACACCCATGACAATTAAACCTATCGCTAAAACGCTTGATAATATTTTCATCATTTGCCTCCTTAATTACAGAATATATGTTTTCCGATTGTTTTAATTTGTGGCCTTGTCCAAATCCAATCACTCGTAGCCGTAACTGGATTAAAGTAATAAAGGGCATTCTCCGTTGGATCCCAACCATTTAGTGCATCTAATACGGCTTCTTTTGCACGTGCGTTTGGCGTCAGCCATATTTGACCGTCGTCAACTGCAGTAAAAGCACCTGGTTGAAAAATTACACCACTTATACTATTTGGGAATTCAGAATCCTCAATTCTGTTTAGGATGACGGCTGCTACCGCAACTTGACCTTCATAAGGCTCACCTCTTGCCTCACCATAAACAGCATTAGCCATCAGCTGTAAATCCTGCTCTGAGTATTTTGAAGGTAATTGAACTTGCTCAGCTTTTGGTCTCCCTGTTCCTTTTTTCGTTTGTTGATCTATAGGAACATTCCCGTAATGAGTAAATTGATTTCCTTGTTTAATTTGCGTTTGCACAAACTCTTGATGATACTTTGAGACACTTACTAATTTAGCTTTAGTTTCTTTTCCAGCTAGTCCATCAATCGGTAAACCATATTGTTCTTGGAAATTTCGAAGGGCCCAATATGTACCATATCCAAAATCACCATCGATTCTCCCTTTATAGAAACCGATGTGTTGTAGCCTTGCTTGAAGTTCGATCACATCTTCCCCATATGCACCTAGTTCGATCACTTGGCCTGTGAAGGCACTAATCGATTGAGGTGTATAAAGTGACATTGATAATAGACAGAAAGTAAGTGGCCATGCTAACCATTTTTTAGATTGATTCATACACATGCTCCTTTTTTTTATTAGCATGGGATAAGAACCATAATTTATACATAAAAAACGTGAGATTAAGTTAATAAGTTATGAAACAAATATAAAGATTTGTACAGATTTAAGTTTATTAAAAAAAGCCATTAAGCAATTTGCTTAATGACTTCCTGTGATTATATTTTTGTTATGAAAATGCTCGACCGTTAGTAAATGTGCTTTTTTAACTTTTAAAAGACCTAACCACCATAGGAATAACATAAATGGCACCATCAGATATACCCAAATCCCTGGTATGGTTAAAATGCCGTTGTAAACCATATGTAATCCAAATGGAACGAGAAAGGCGACAAATAGTATCGGCCTGTATGATTGTTCCTTCGCGAATTTTGCTCGACCCAAATAATAGCCCATGACAACACCAAAAATTGCATGACTAGAAACAGGAAGTAACGCACGAAAAAAGGCGGTGTCTACACCAAATGCAAATAAATATAAAATGTTTTCAACCGTAGCGAAGCCCAAAGACACACTAACTCCATACAGAATTCCATCATATGGATCATCAAAATCAAAATGTTTAAAAATCAACATAACAAGGATCAGCCATTTGAAAAATTCTTCTAAAATACTTGAAAATAAAACTTGCCGTAAAAATAAATTTTGTATGATTGTCTCTTCAACAAATACATGCTGAATAAATAGCAAAGGAAATGTTAAGATAGCACCATAAATAAAAGTATGAAACAATGTTCTGGAAGGTTCATTCGCAATGTGATTACGCAAATAAAAATAGCTAAACAAAGCGAGCCCTGGAGCGATCGCGACTGACAGTATGAATATCATATTGCTTCTCGCCCCCTTTTCACTAATTATTATTATAACATTCTTAACTCATATGAAGACCGAATAGGAGGAAAAATTTATGAAAAAAATTGTGGTTATACATACAGGTGGAACCATCTCCATGCATGTTCACTCTCAATCTGGTGCTGTTGTACCTGGAGAAATTAATCCGTTGAGTGCCGAAATGAATAAACTTGATCAGTTTGCAGATGTTGTTGAAATTGAAGCGTTTAATCTACCTTCTCCTCATATGACGACAAAAGAAATGTTGATTTTAAAAGATATGATCATGAAGTATTCTCAACAAAATCAAGTAGATGGATTCGTCATCACACATGGCACGGATACATTAGAAGAAACCGCTTATTTTTTAGACTTAACGATTAATACAACCATCCCAATCGTTCTCACCGGTGCAATGCGCTCTTCAAATGAAATTGGTGCTGACGGGGTTTATAATTTACTTTCTGCAGTTCGAGTGGCTATTTGCACAGATGCAATTAATAAAGGAATACTGGTAGTTCTTAATGATGAAGTTCATACTGCACAAAACGTTACTAAAACATCGACGAGCAATGTCTCTACTTTCCAAAGCCCTCAATACGGACCAATCGGAATTATTACGAAAACTGGTGTACATTTTCATCATTCACCCATTCAACACGAAACATTTCTTGTTCGTGAAATCACGAAAAAAGTTGCAATGTTAAAAGTATACGCAGGGATGGATGCTGATTTGATTTCATCCATTGGTGAAAATCATTATGAAGGATTGATTTTAGAAGGGTTAGGTCAAGGAAACGTTCCACCTTCAATTGTTCCAGCCATTCGAGAATTACTGGCAAAAAACATTTATGTGGTTATTGTTTCTCGTTGTTATAACGGCATATCTCAACCGGTTTATGGCTATGAAGGTGGCGGTAAAATGCTTGCAGACCTTGGTGTCATTTTTGCACATGGTTTAAATGGTCAAAAAGCTCGCATAAAATTATTGTTGGCGTTGTCTCAAGTCGAAAAGTCTTCTAATATCCCAGCGCTGTTTTTAACGTACTAATAAATAAAATCCAATCAAAAAGCTGCACAATGGCAGCTTTTTAATATTTAGTTTTATATAACATGGAACATGGTAAATATCCGACTCCGATTTATTAAAAAAGAATGTGCTCGGATATTTCTTACGCTTTCCGCGGACGAAACGCTAGTCTCCTCCACTGTTAAAAACCAATGCTCCAGCGGTTACTCGTGGCAAACGAATTGTACACAATTTGTTGCCTCTGAGTCTTGCGAATTTCGGCTTTCCGCAGAAGTCTTCAGAAATAACCGACCACTAACCTACTAAACAGATAGCAACGTCATGCATAATAAGGTAATTAGAAATTCTAATCTAAGGTGAAAATTTTTTTTCGTAATTATTTATTGTCATTTTGCACATAACTTCAAAATTCATAGTTACCATATCTTTTAAGCTAACTACTTAAATTACTTATGACTGTTTAGTAGATTGGAATGGAGGCGGCGTAAAACATCTGCTCCTGTTTCTGCATCACTTCGCTAGCTTCGAAACATGAAAGTGCGTTGCATCACTGCGCTAGCTACGTCGCAAAGATTAGAACCATGGTCCTAATCTTTCTAGCGGAATCAACAAGATCTGAAGACCCTGAACTGAGCTTCGCGAGGGAAGAGGCTGAAGTATTGCCCGTGGAACGAGTCCACCGCAATGTAAATCCACGTTTTGTATTAGAAACATTTTAGAGCTGCACAATGGCAGCTCTTTATTTTCGTTCATTTTTTATAGACTGTGCAATTTGTTCACCATGGAATCTTCCATTTTCAATAAAAATTTCATTTGCATTATTACCTGCCGCCAAGACTCCTGCAATATATAGATTGTCGACGTTTGATTCCATCGTTAGTTCGTTGATATATGGTCTACCTGTCTCATCATCCATTTTAACGCCCATGTGTTTTAAGAATTGATGATCTGGATGGTAACCGATCATCGCAAACACAACGTCATTTTTCAATTGATGCCTTTTTCCACTCTGTACAATATCAACCGTATGTTCATCTATTTTTTCAACATGAGCGTCAAACATCATTCTTATTTCACCCGTTTTTACAAGTCCGGTAAATTCAGGCAAAATCCATGGTTTTATACTCGGAGAATAGTCTTCCCCTCTGTATACTAATGTCACTTGGGCACCTGCTTTATTCAACTCCAAAGCGGCATCAATAGCAGAGTTTTTACCGCCGATAACGAGTGCGTCCATTTGAAAATAGGGATGGCCTTCTTTAAAATAATGATGTACTTTTTCAAGATCTGCCCCTGGCACTTTGAGTTCGTTTGGATGATCGTAATACCCAGTAGCAATGATGACATATTCGGTTATGTACGATCCTTTTGATGTGTACACTTCGAAAACACCATTGTTCTTGATAACCTTTTCTACATTCTCATAGCGTCGGACATGAATATCTTTCAGTTTTACGACTTCACGATAATAAACAAGAGCTTGGTTCCGCTGCGGTTTTCTTTGTTCAATGATAAATGGGACATCCCCTATTGATAATTTTTCAGATGTGCTAAAAAACGTTTGATGTGTAGGGTATTTATGTATCGCTTCTACTACATTGCCTTTTTCAATGACAATCGGTTTTAATCCGATATTTTGCAATGATATGGCGGCTGCCAATCCACATGGGCCACCCCCAACGACAATCGCATCTACTTTTTCCATTCCGTTCACTTCCTTTACATACTCAAACCTATGTTCATCTCAAGATTGTTCATTCATGGCAAATTAAAAATCTCCCATCTAATGATAGGAGATATAATCGTTCTTCTCAACTAATTCGCATATGTGTATTTTGCTAGCCAGTCATCCCACTCCACCATCGTCAGACCAACCAGATGAGTCTTAATTTCTTTTTTCAGTTCTTCAGGCATAGAGTCAAAGCCATAGCCACCCGCTCCAATTCGCACATTTGGAAACTGCTGGTCTAAAGAATGAATTAACTCAATTGTAGGAGAGACATTCTCTTTCATTGTACAAGATAAAAACAAAAAACCTGGCTGTACTGTTTCTAGTACAACTTGGATATCTCCTTTTTTTATACTGCTTCCTAGATAAATGACTTCAAACCCTTTTCGTCTCATATACAGTGTGAAAATAAGTAAGCCTAATTCATGCCATTCATTTGGAGCACACACAGCTACTACTTTTGGTAAAAGTCCATTATGAGGATAGGCATGCATGACAGATCCAATTCGAGAACGTAAGATAGCGGTAGAAAAATGCTCATGGGCTGTTGTAATTTCTCCATTTTCCCACAGTAGACCTATCTTCACTAAAATGGGAGCTAACAAATCGATTAAGACTTTATCCATTGTATAAATCGTAAATGCTTCATTCATAATATGTTGTGCTTTTCTTTCGTCAAATTGTATTAAAGCTTCCATAAGATCGCTTTGCATACGAGTTACGCGGTTTTCATCTTCTTTTAAATTTGGAGGTGCCTCTCTTTTATCATTTTGGTCGAGTAATGCTACCGCCTGACTAATTGTAAATCCTGCGTTTACCTTGTTAGATAACCATTTTAATGTGCGGACATGTTTATCTGAATATAAACGATGACCCGCCTCATTTCGAATTGGTTCAATCATTTGATAACGTCTTTCCCACGCTCTAATTGTTCCTGGAAGGACGCCCACCATGGTGGAAACTGCTTTTATGTTATATCTTCCTATATTTGCATTATCCATATTATCTTCCCCTTCCCATACTTCAAGTACATCTATTCGGTTCAGTATAGGAAATAATTAAACTCGTGTAAACATTGTATATGTTTTATTTATCCTCTGTACAGCCTATTCCACTAAAAGTAATCAGATGACATTCAGGTGAAGCTCCAAATCTAAATGGAATAAGCGATGTACCATACCCATTACTTATCAAGGTTACGGAATTAGAAGAGTCATCAAATTTACCTTTAGGATATAATCCATATTTACCTAACCTAATTTGTCCACCGTGTGTGTGACCTGCCAATAAAAGATTCGGCCTATATCTTTTAACAACTTTGGAAAATACCGATGGAGTATGAGACACAAAAATCGTATACTCTTCATTTTTCACGCCTAAAAACGCCTCTAAAATATCTGCTTTTCCTGAAGATACATCATCGATACCAATTAATCTAATTGTAGGTTGTCTTTCTCTAAAAATAAGAGAGCTGTTCTCTATAATCTTCCCTTGGACTTGATTAATCTTTTCACGTATGATTTCTTCACCAACTTCACGATCATTATTACCCCATATATAGGTGATTGGCCCTATTTTAGCTAATTGGCGTAAATTAGCCTCTAGACGTTCCTTATTAACACGTCGATCAGCTAAATCCCCGCCTATTAAAACGACATCCACATTAGTTCCAACTCTTTTCAACAGATGTTTCGTCACTTTACGTCGATGAATATCAGATATGAAAAAAAGATTAAACGATGGGTGATCATTAAAAGCTTCATGCTTAATTTGATGATGCAATACGTTAATCTCAAAAGCTTTTTTAAACATATACATGGGAATCAAACTTAATAAACCAAAAATACCAAATACATAACGCATTGATCACACCTCTTTATCTTAAAACACATAATAATTTGCAGGCTTTTAATATTGGTCAAAAAAAAGGAGAAGGGAAATTTCCCCTTCCACCTTTTAAAGTTTGTGGTGTAGCTATTTTATCATTAATCTTCTTCCATGTGTAAAACACGGAATCCTGAACGTTCTAATTCTTTTAAGAATTTTTGAACATTGTCTTTCTTTTCGATCTTTAAAACAATTCTTCTTAACAACTTATCTGTCTCATCGAATGTGACAAGTGAAATAACCGATTCATGGAACTTCTGAATGATGTCACCAAGTCGTGCAATACGGCCTTCAGATTCAGCAGAAGTGAAACTAATACGAACTCCTGGACGATCCATCCCAAAAGCACTGCGGAATTGGTGCATCATATCAAAACGTGTCACAATGCCAAGGAATTTCCCTTCTTCAACAACGGCAATTATAGGAAAATCATTTAATTGAACGAATGAATTTTCAAACACATCTTCAATATGTAAGAATGTATCTGATTTACTGATTACGTCTTTAAGTAAAGTATTTGCTAAGAAATCTTCTTTGCTTAGTCCGCTAAAATAAAATGCACGGTACGCAATATAGCGATTTAGTATACCTTTGTACATTCCGTTTTCACAAACTGGTAAAGCATCTAATTGATGCTTTTCTAGCAAATCCAATGCTTCGGTTAAAGAAGCTGAACTTTGAATCAATATACATTTTTCTTTAGGTATCATTACACTTTTTGCAAACATTTAAACACCTCATTCTATTATCAATACTTACCCTATTCGACAGTTAATTAATCTATCCCTTTTTTTATAGTGAAAAATTAAGGTAATATTAATTTTTGTCCTTCTGAAATTGAATCCGATGTTAACCCATTCGCATCTTTTATTTTCTGCACCGCATCTGGTGAATTATAATAATTCATCGCAATACGATATAGTGTTTCATTTGGTTGAACGATGTGCGTTTTCCCAGAAGTTTCAGTTTCAGTTGGTTGTTGTTCAACCACTTCTTCTTGCTCTTCCACAGTGATTTCCACATCAGATTCATCTTCTGTTACAATCTGTTCTACAGGTTCTGTTCTTTCATCCTCATTAGATGAGTCCTCTGTATTCGTTTCTTTTGGCTCTTCTGTAACGGTTGAATCAACAGAGTCCACTTCATTCTCTTCAAACTCAAATTGTCCAGCATCGGTAATGGCGGTTTGATTTGTATTTGGTTGATAAAACACTTGGATATAAATCAAAAAACCTACGGGAATTAATATAAAAATTGTAAACAAAATAGGTAGTAAAAGATTTCGACGCGGTTTGACTTGTTCCACGTTTTGTTTTGTTGAGCGTCTAGTCACCCGGGTATTCGTTCGACTTTCCTTATCTAAACTAATAGGTTTTCTGTGCTCATCAATTTTATGTTTATAATCATCATTATTCATGTTGTAAAACTCCTATTCTACTGTTCTTCTCTACTTATTATGACGAAATATGTAGAAAAAGTAAATGCACCTAATGTTGTTCAATATTAAAAATGCGTGCTAATCTTTCAATCCAATTTAGACCATTGTCACTTAAAACCTCATTAGACCTTGTACTTAATACCTCATCATCTTTTATTCCACATACAGTACAACAGTTACTAGGGGTATTCGTTAATGTTTGTCCAAAAAATGACACTAGTTGATGCCTGATGCACTTACTATTTGTTAATAATTCCTTCATTAAGTAAATCTGTCGTATTTTTTCATGTCTCAAATTTTCCATAATATGAACCGTTTCAACTTCAGAGTGTTTTTCTAACCAATAAGTTAATATCCGATACATCGTTTCACTTAAGAATCCATCATCAACTAATGTTTTTGGATTGGCTTGTTGTAAATAAAGATTGATTTGAGAACTATCAGGAAAGTCATTTGTCGAAATAAATATGGTCATATCTTCATCATCCGAGGAAAAAAACAAGGTGGCAATCGCGTCTTTCCCGTCACGTCCTGCGCGTCCCACCTCTTGTGAGTAACTTGCAATCGAAGATGGAATATGATCATGAATGACTTGCCGTATATTGCTTTTATGTACACCCATACCAAAAGCATTTGTTGCACATACCCATTCTAATTCGTGGTTTGCAAATTGTTGTTGCACCAATGTCCGGTCCATCGGTTCCATTCCAGCGTGATACGATGCTGCTCGAAAGCCCGCATCTTTTAACTTCACGGCATATTCATCTGCTTTTTTTCTCGACTGCGTATAAATAATTCCTGGTCCTTCATATGTGTTGATTTGTTGCAAAATCATCTCATATTTTTCATCAGCATGTTTGGTTGAAATTGCCTTATATCGAATATTTGGACGATCTAGTGACTGAATAACGGTTTTAGGTTGTTTTAAGTGCAAAAAATGCGAAATATCGTTTAAAACCTCTGTTGTTGCCGTTGCAGTTAATGCTAAAATAGGCGGTCTATTCCAATTTCGAAACGCGTCACCTAACCTTAAATAATCTGGTCTAAAATCATATCCCCACTGTGAAATGCAATGTGCTTCATCGGCAACAATTAATGAAATTGGTGTCTTAGTTAATGCAGACAACACTTGTGGTTGCATGAACATTTCTGGCGAAATAAAAATGAATTTATACGCAGATAACTGGGTCAATAATTTTTGCTTATCATTTGGTAATAAAAATGAATTGAGAGCTATCACTTTTTTCTCACCGAACAACTTCATCTGCTCAACTTGATCTTGCATAAGAGATAGTAAAGGAGAGATGATCAGTACCGGGTGAGGCATTATATATGCTGGCAATTGATAGCATAATGATTTTCCCATCCCTGTGGGTAAAATCCCAATGACATCGCCCTTGTCTAAAACTGCTTTAATTATTTCTTCTTGACCTACTTTAAAAGAATGATAGCCAAATTTTTCACTCAGAACTTGATAGATATCACTTGGCATCCTTCTCACCTCTACTTGCTAATAATAATCTTAATTGGAAAAATGATAGCTGTGGAAACTGTTCTTTTAAAATAGACAACTTATGTGAGGATGTCGTTTGGATTTCTCGTTTTAAATCATCCAAGTTTTCATTCGGAAAAAACGTCAACCAATTTATCCATACGCCATTCATGGCCATCTCCACAAAATGATCTTCAATTGTACTTTGTTTTAATTGACGAATACTTGAAATAGCTTTTAATGAATTTCCGACAGCGTATAGTTGTGCAGTTTTAGAAGCAGATTCGGTTAAAGGATTTATCGCTTGGACGCCCTCAGCCAATGAATTTAGAATGGGATATGTATTTTTTGAACAAATTTCGTTTAGCATTTGATGTAATCCTTCTGTAAACAGTAATTGAACATCTAATGGTTCGTATTTTACATTAAAAGAAAGTTGTTGCCATGTAAGACCAGTTACTTTAAACCCACTTAATCGAAAGACAATTAATTGACGATGAGTTTCTTTTAAAGGGGCTTGATTTAAACATTTCTCTATTTCCTTATACACCTCTTGAGCATATTCAGGCGATTTATAAGGAACTTTTAACATAAAACTACGAATCCATCTTTGAATTTTTTCGTCCTTTTGTACAGGAATAAAATTCATAGATTGTGCCTTCACATGTGAAAGAGTTTGTACCAATAAAGATAGTCTGTGAAAAAATACCATTTCATTTCCGCGGTACAACCACCCGTTAATGGCTAGTGGCTCTAGTTCATCTTTAAATTGAATGCCCTTTTCAGTTAATGAAGGTATATTGTTCTGGTCAATTACGAGCAACTGATCTTGAATCATTTTTTTGACAATGTGATTGTATTTATTTTGAGAGAGTTTAGGAAAAATTGAAAATGTGTCTGTTAATCCATAATTTTTCACATCTTGAATCGTTTGACCTGATTTTTTCCCTCTTAGAAGATGAAATGGAGCCGAAATTGTACGCTCTCCATTTAAACGATCAATCATTTTTAAAAGAATTTGTTCAAAAAACACGTAACAATCCTCCAATTGAAGAGTTTTTAGGTTGAAAAGTAGGGAAAACATGATTAGAATGAAAACGAAAGCTAATACAAGCGAACGGATATAAAGGAGAGGAACAAAATGGCGAAGTATACAATTGTAGATAAAGATACATGTATAGCTTGCGGAGCATGTGGCGCTGCAGCACCTGATATTTATGATTATGATGACGAAGGGATTGCCTTTGTTATTTTAGATGATAACACGGGAACTACACAAGTTCCAGACGAATTAGAAGAAGATATGCAGGACGCTTTTGAAGGATGTCCAACAGACTCTATTAAAGTTGCTGACGATTCTTTCGATGGCGATGCACTAAAATACGAATAAAAGCTGCGGAGCAAATCCGCAGCTTTTTTATTTGCACATTTTTACAAACTGTCCGCAACTCTTTTTTTAAAAAGCAAGAAATCTTCAGTAGTCAGTCTGTTAAAAGGTAAGATTCGTTCTTATTTATGAAAATTGTACACGTTGTTTGTCTAACCATGTTTTCATTGTTTTAAATAACATGAATACTACGGCTGACAACAAAATGCCTTTGATTAAGTTAAACGGTAAAATTCCAAGCACGATTATATCTCTTAAGGCAGATCCAGTTAGTGCTGGTGCATTTAAGAAGTACGTATACATTGGTAAAAAGACAAAATAATTAAGAACACTCATACCAATTGTCATTGCTAAAACGCCAGCTACTAATCCAATTAATAAGCCTTTGATACTAGAAATTTTACGATAGATGGCATAGACAGGAAGCATAAACAGAATGCTCGTGGCGAAATTAGCCATTTCACCTACTGGAACCCCTGTAGGACTTCCACTGAAAATCCAATACAACACATTTTTAAACAAAGCGACTAAGATCCCCGCGACTGGCCCCATTGTAATGGCAGCAATTAATGCAGGTACATCACTAAAATCCACTTTCAAAAATGGTGGTAAAGCAGGTAATGGGAAATTTAATAGCATCAATACAAATGAGATACTACTTAACATTCCGATTACGATCATCGATCGTAGTTTGTTGTTCTTCATGTAACTCTCTCCTTTTGCGATTCACTCCACAAGAAGAAAAGTTCGTTCGTTTTGTCCCATCAAAATACCCTTAAGCCGTTATCGCTTAAGGGAGTAGAAAGGCGCACTTAAATAGGCGTCTCGTTAAATGACAGAACGAAAAACGACCGCACCTTCACCTTCTCCCATCCAGACTATACTGTCGGCTTTGGAATTGCACCAAATCCTGCCTTACGGCTCGCGGGCTTAAGAAAATAATTTTCTATTACCGCCGATCGGGAATTTCACCCTGCCCCGAAGATGAATCAATATTTACTTACATAGACTACTATAAGAAAAAATAGACCATTTGTAAACTACTTGAGCCTACAAATGGTCTATTTTATTTTATGTTTTCATAATACATTTTGTTCGGTCCTATTGGCATTGGCAATGGTTTAGTAAAATCAAATCCATTCCAATTCGATTGAACAACATTTTCAAATTGAATGAATTGTTGAAAACTTGCACCAGTTAACAAAATCCCTTCAATCAAATGCGTAGCTACTTTGGGATCCATCGCTTCTAGATCTATTGGTTCTGCAAACGTAATTCGTACCACTTTGTCTTCTTCTTGGATTTCATATTTAACGCCTCTTGGTATCACAGTTGTATATATATCATTTGGTTTCGTTTTCATTGCTTCTAAAGCTTCGGTTATAGTTTCAAAAGATTGACCAAAACTTGGACTCAAAAATTCACGACCATCTGCAGAGATAAATAAATAATAATTTTGCATTAACTTGTCTTTTGTTAAAGTCAAAGGTTCTCTTGGTTTTCCTACCTGATCAAATTCCACAGTTGAACCGTCTTCATTTTGAAAACGAATCTCTTTGTATTCATCGAAAGTATACTTTAAAGAAGAACTGTACACCTCCATTGGTGAGGACGATAAATCATAGTCGTGATTTTCAGGTAACACATGAATTAATGAATCTTCCTCTGTTGTGAATTTACCCTTATACGGATGATATTCAGAAAAACCAAGCGTTTCTTCATTAATTAAAGGTGCATACTGTTGGTATACTTCAAGCTGAGTTGGCGTATTATTTGCAAAATCTTTTTGAATTATTTCATTTGGTATTAAAATTGTCACAGGCACACTATTTGCTTGGTCTCCTGCAAGTCCAATTTGAAATGGTGTATAATTTTGGACATCTTCTTCATAAACAGCTTTGCTGAATTCCAAATCACTTGCACCCATAGATATGACAGATTCTTTATTGGAATTGTCTAACTTACTCATTTCACTACTCGTTTCAGCTTCTTCATTCATTTTAATCATTGTTGAGCTATCGCCTGTATTTGTTGAAGCACTTTCTTTGGCATCATATTGAACTGCCATTTCATCATTTGATGAAGAGTTATTGATATAAGTTACTCCAAGTAATGTTAAGGTAATCATTGCAGCGACACCAACTGCTGGAGGTGCCCAATATTTACGCTTCTTTTTAGGTATTATAGATGTATCAATTTCTTCCTGGATTCTGTTGAAAACATCTTCTTTCGATCTTAAATCACTCGGTTTGGGCATTTGGCTAAGTAACTGTTCAATTTTTTGTTCATTCCAGTTATTCTGACTCATGTTGAACAACCTCCCCTCTTGCATGCCCAGTTAATTTATCACGTAATTTATGAATGGCTCTATGCTGAGTCGTTTTTACTTTACCTTCGGACCAACCCAGTATCTGGGCAGTTTCAGCAATAGATAAATCTTGGAAATACCTCATGATGACGACCATCTTCTGATCTCCCGTACATTCATCTAATGCTTCCAACAAATCCTTCATTTCATCATTCATGACCGCCAGTTCTTCAGGCAAAGGTCCTATTGAAGGAAGTTCTTGAGTTTCCCAGTCAAAAAAATCAAATAAATGTTTTTTTCGAACAGCTGTTTTTCGGAAATGATCAATCGCTACATTTTTAGCAATTGAAAATAGCCATGTCTTTTCAGTACTTTTCCCTTCAAAACGACTGTATGCCTTCAAAACTCTTACATAAACTTCATGCATTAAGTCTTCTGCGGTCTGTCTATTTTTCACCAAATAAATTAAAAACTGAAAAACGTCCTGGTGAAACTCATCATACAATCGATTGAACACGGAGTCATTCATATACTCCCCCCGTTCATAATAGTAGTCGTGTAATGGATGTGAAAAGTTACACGTTTTTTATCGGTAAATTAAATTCAAAAGTGGTTCCTACTTGCTCTTCGCTTGTCACCCAAATTGTCCCATCATGTGCTTCTACCATATTTTTCGCTATGGCTAAGCCTAATCCAGTCCCACCTTTACCTCGAGTACGTGATTTGTCAGCTTTGTAAAATCGTTCAAATACAAAAGGTAAGTCTTCCTTTGGAATGCCAGACCCTGTATCTTGAACTGTAATTTTTACAAATGCACTCTCTTGTTCGACAAGAACGTTTACTTTTCCTTCTTGAGGTGTATGACGAATCGCATTATCAATTAAGTTGGTCAGCACCTGTTCAATTCTGTCTTCATCTATTTCAACCATCAGTTCATCTGATACAGTTGATTCAAATGTTAAATGAACCGATGATTCCTTAGACGTTTGAGCAAATTTTTGTGTAATCCTTTTGATGACTAACTTTATCGATACATTTTCTTTATAAAGCCTCATACGACCAGACTCCATACGTGCAAGATCTAATAAGTCTGTAACTAAGCGTCCCATTCGTTGAGATTCTTCGTAAATGATTTTCATTATTTCACGTTGTTCCTCTTCAGACGTAACCAAATCATCTACAATTGCTTCACTGTAACCTTGTAACATCGCAATTGGTGTTCTAAGTTCATGAGAAACATTGGCAATGAAATCTGACCTTAACTTATCCAGTTTATGCTGCTCTGTCATATCACGTAAAACAGCCACGGCTCCACGAATGGAATCACCGCTGTAAAGCGGACTAATAGAAATAGCATAATAATTACCTTGCATTTCAAGTTCTTCATTAATTTCTTCTTCTAAGTGAAGAACATGATCTAACATATGATCCATTTCAACAGGGATTGGTTGCCCTTTTGTTGTACCAATTTGGAAAAACCATTTTTGTAATAGCTTTTCAGCTTGCGGGTTACTTAATAAAATCGTGTGATCACGATTAAATGTAATCACAGCGTCTGTCATCGAAGTTAATATACTGGACAGTTGTTCCTTTTCTTGATTAATTACTTCTAAATGATGTTTTAACTGTCTGCCCATCTGATTAAATGCTGTTGCTAATTGCCCAATTTCATCATTTTGAAGGGATGGCAATTTGGTGTCAAAATTTCCCTTTGACAATTCAAATGCAGCTTCACGCATTTTTCGTAGTGGCGAAGTAATACGTGTAGATAGGAAAAACGCAAAAAACGTTGTTAAAATAAATCCGATAAAGGCAGATAAAAATACGATGTTCGTCGTTTCTTTTGTCGTTTGGTGAATAACATCTAAGCTTTGGTATATAAATACCGCGCCATGCAATTCATTTTCAACATTTAACGGGCTAGCCAACACAATATATGATTCCATTTGATTTTCACTCTTAATAGAAGGCAAAATCATTTCTTTAATAATTGGTTCAGATGATTGAAACACTTTCGAAAGTTTTGGGTCTTTTATTAATGCTTGTTGAATCTTTTCCCCATTCAGCCCTTCATGTAAGGTAAGAGAAATTTCTTCAGGTTCTTTTGCAATAATCGCATTAGTTTCTGGACCTAAAATTTCCGAAATAATCATAAGTGATGAATTGACGGTTTCATGCTCATCCACAATACTCGCAATGGTTGTGGCTTCTTGGCGTAAGGAGGCTTCAGCTTGCTCACTATGATAATTACCTAGGAATTCAAGAATTAATATGGTGATGATAAACAATACAAAACAAACGAGAAGCAATATGGTAATCCATAGCTTCCCGACAACACTGTTCCATATTCTATTCATTGATAACCTCGAATTTATAGCCTACGCCCCAAACAGTTACAATCATTTTAGCAGCTTTTTCAGAAACCCGGTTTAACTTCTCACGTAAGCGTTTAACATGAGTATCTACTGTACGCAAGTCCCCAAAGAAATCATAATGCCATACTTCCTTAAGAAGTTGCTCACGATCAAATACTTTATCAGGTGCTTTTGCTAAGAAATAAAGCAATTCGTATTCTTTCGGAGTCAAATTCACTTCAGTCCCATCAGCCGTCACCCTGTGTGCATCATGATCTATAGTTAAGTGTGGAAAGACCACTAGATCTTTTGATACCGATGCGTTTGATACAGGCGCAAATGAAACCGATCTTTTTAATACCGCTTTCACTCTTAATACGACTTCTCTAGGACTAAAAGGTTTAACAATATAATCATCAGCGCCGAGTTCAAATCCTTGTACTCGATTTGCCTCTTCACCCTTAGCTGTTAATAAAAGAATCGGTGTGGCTTTATGTTCACGTAATTCGGCAATAACTTCCATACCATCTTTTTCTGGCATCATCACGTCAAGAATAATCGCATGGTAATCTTTTTCTACTGCCATTTCGAGTGCTTCTGCACCATTTTCAGCTTCATCCACTTCGTACCCTTCACGTTCAAGATACATTTTTAATAATCGACGAATACGATCCTCATCATCTGCTACTAATATTGTTATATTCTCTGACATTAAAATTACTCCTTTCGTGCCTATCACTACCATATATTGTACAAGTAAGACATCCAAAATGAAAGAAAAGCCTTCTCCACAGAAGGAAAAGGCTTAAAAATTAAGCGTACGAATGTAAACCTGCAATAATTAAATTAACGGCAATTAAGTTAAACATAATGATAATGAAACCAATTACTGCTAACCACGCAGATTTTTCACCGTGCCATCCTCGAGATAATCGAAGATGTAAAAATGCTGCATAAAATAACCACGTGATAAGAGCCCATACTTCTTTTGGATCCCAGCCCCAGAAACGAGACCAAGCTTCATGCGCCCAAATCATAGCAAAGATAAGAGCACCAAGTGTAAAGACCGGGAAGCCAATTAATACTGCACGATAACCGATTTCATCCATTAAGCTTGAATTCGCTTTTTTCACTAATGGTTGAAGTAACGCAGAAATCGACTTTCTAGCAATCAGTCTAATCAATCCATATAGGATTGAACCGAATAGAAGTGCCCAAGTAACTGTCGACAACTTCTTCGCATTAATGATAGGTGGCATTTCCGCTAAAGGTTCCATTTTATTGGAAGTCAAAGCTTTATATTCATTCATCCCAAATAACGGAGGTGTGTTATACGTAATTTGACTGTCTTTTCCTTCTTTATCAACATACGAATAGGAAGCTTCATAATCCATTATAGAAAAAGTAGTAGTAGAAGCAACGAAACCAAGCACTAATACAAGTGTAAACATAACAGCTTCTAACCAAAATCTCTGTTTCGTGCGTTTCGTTACATCGACATGTTTTACTAAATAAATTAATCCTGCAACAGCACTGATAGCTAAAATCGCTTCTCCTAGAGCCGCTGTTATTACATGTACGTATAACCAGTAACTCTTAAGAGCCGGAATTAACGGATTTAATTCACGTGGGAACATACTTGCATAAGCAATAATGATAACCGCTATTGGCAATGCGAAAAGTCCAAGCATAGGTGTTTTATAAATAAAGTAAATTAATATAAAAGCACCAACCACCATCATGCCAAAAGCAGTCGTAAATTCAAATAAGTTACTAACCGGAGCATGTCCAGCCGCAATCCAACGAGTGATAAAGTAGCCTAAATTTGAAATGAATCCAAGTATCGTGACAATAATTGCTAATTTACCCCAACGCATTTCAGAAGCACCAGATTCAGACTTCGATCCTTTTACTGCTCCACCAAATAGCAAGGTTGCAACTAGATAACAAACAAAGGCAAAGAATAATAGATTTCCACTAATTTCTACGAGTGTCATGACGATGTTTCACCTTCCTTTTTATCAACTTCAGAATCTATATCTTGTTGATCGGTATATCGTGGTAAAAGTGCAATTTCAGAAACTTGGTCCAATTCTTTTTTAATTGCAAACCAGTTTTTATTCGTATGAGCTGCAATGGCAATTTCACCATTTTTCGTTTCATGAATCCAAATTCGACGATGATTGAAATAAGCTCCTTGCACGACACCAATCATAAAGATTAAACCACCAAGCCCTAAAATCCAAAGTGTTTTATCTTTACGAATCGTTAAACCAGATACGTCACGCGTTTCAACATTTTCGAATGCTAGTTTGTATTCATTTTCGCCAAGCGGTTCAACCGTCTGTTTAATGGCTACAAAGCTTGTCTCTCCTTCAGGAGTATCAGGAGTAATCATTTTGATTAAAAATGCTGGATTGTTTGGCAAAGGAGATTTTGTTTGAGGCTCTCCATTTTCAAATCCACTAAAGTCAGGATAATACCCCAATAGTTCTACAGAAGTACCTTCTCCTAAGTTATACTGATCTTTTGGATTGATTAAATCTATTGACACATCACCAAGCGATTCTTCTGTTTGCTTATTAATTAAGTTAAAATTCATTGTTTTTAATTCATCTAATCTGAAATCCATTTGATAAACGGCAAATCCATCAAATTTTAATGGCTGATTTACTTGAATAGACTCTTTTTTAACTTCTTTTAAATTTTTTGTATCACCAGGTAAAGCATTCTCTGGATTTTTATATAACACTACATCGGTTTGGTAATTTGAAGCAATCGTTCCAACTCGCTCAATTGCTTCGCCAAATACTTCATCCGTTTTATCTTTATCATACGTTTCTAATATGAATTCTTTGCTCTCAAGGTAATACCCTCCAGTTTCAGGAATGGCACGAGTCTCTCCTTCTCGAATCCACATCGTTTCATCCACGTAGAATCCAGGAAGCGAACGAAGCATTACGGCACCTAAGAATATGATTAGGCCCGCATGATTTACATATGGACCCCATCTGGAAAAACGCCCTTTTTCGGCAAGTAAAGCCCCATTTTCACGTTTGACATTGTATCGCAATGCTTTTAATTTCTCTTCACTTTTAACAAACGTTTCTTCGTTAAAATGATTTTCACCAACACCATAAAGACGTTGACGTTTCATAAAGCTTTCATGTCTTCTTGTTCTTTGTTTTTTCAAAGATTTATACAAAGGAATCACACGATCTAGACTTGCTACGATTAACGAAATGCCGAGCATTCCAATTAACGTTTGAAACCACCAAGATCCATACAAATCTGAAAGACCTAGTTGATAATAAAGTGTTCCAAACGTTCCATATACTCTCTCATAATAAGCCGCAATATCACTTTCAGTTGTTGCAGGTACGTAGAGAACTTGAGGTAAAATGGTACCTATAGCTGCTGCGACTAATATAATCACTATAAGCCAGATACCCACTCTCACACTCGAGAAAAAGTTCCAAATCTTATCTATTATTGTTTTGTTGTAGGTTTGAGATCTTCTTGCAGAACCTTCATAACGCATATCCACCATTTTTTGGTTTTCAGCTTCTGCCGTAAGAGGTCTACCACAATTCCCACATAACACTGTTCCTTCTGGATTTTCATGCCCACAAGCACATTTAATGTTGTTCATATGATTGACTCCTTATTCAGGTTTAATCTGCTCCATATAAATAGCGATATCCTGTTCTGTCATTTCACCAGTAATAATGCGTTCAATTTTGCCTTCAGGGTTTACCAAAATTGATGTGGGAAGAGGATCTACATTGTACGTGTGCATAACACTTTTCGTACGATCTAAAACAACCGGAAAATCCAACCCATATTGGTTAGAAAATTTTTGAACTTCAAAATTAGATTGCGCAATATTAATAGCAAGAATTTGAACACCCTGGTCTTTAAATTTTGCATACTGATTATTCATGGCTGGCATTTCTTTTGCACAAGGTTTACACCAAGTTCCCCAGAAATTCAAGAATACACCTTGTCCTTTATAATCAGATAAACGATGTTCCTCACCATTTAAATCTTCTAAGGTAAAATCAGGTGCTTCATCTCCAACACTTAAAATTTGAGTTCTTTCTTTCGTCGCATTGGAATAAATCGTGTAAATAATAGCTGCAGTTAAAACTGCAAGAATGACAGCTCTTAATATAATTCTTTTTTGTTTCGTCTGTGTCACTTTGATAACCTCCTACAAGACGTACGAATGTAAACTTATTATAACAAAGAAATAATCGTACTTTGCCTATACATTTGAAGGGTTTGTGAACGTTTAGTCATTTAAATCAAGAGCCTATTTTCCCTGTTTCAGCTTGAACTCGAAGTAATTTCACTTCATGAGAAGTAAGCTCGCGAGATTCTCCTGCATTTAATCCGTGCAGATTCAAAAAGGCGAAACGTTCTCTTTTTAGTTTTTGAACTGGAAAACCGATTGCATCAAACATACGACGCACTTGGCGGTTTTTCCCTTCGTGAATCGTAATTTCAATAATAGCTTTGTTCGCTTTTTTATCGGAAGAAAGAATTTTAACTCGTGCTGGTGCTGTTTTGCCGTCCTCTAAATCGACACCTCGTTCAAGTGGTCGCAATTGTTCTCTTGTTGGGATTCCTTTAACGCGAGCAACATACGTTTTATCAATTTTAAATTTTGGATGTGTCAGCATATATGAAAAATCACCATCATTTGTCATTAAAAGAAGACCTGATGTTTCATAATCTAAACGACCAACCGGGAAAATCCTTTCAGGTACGAAAGAAAATAAATCCGAAACGGTTTTTCTTCCTTTATCATCTGTTACGGCTGAAATAATGCCTCTAGGCTTGTACAATAGATAATACACTTTTTGCTCTTTCTCCAACTTTACTCCTGCTACTTCGATGGTGTCTGATTCAGACACCTTCGTTCCTAATTCTCTAACAACTTTCCCATTAACTTGCACTTTTCCTTCGAGTATTAATTGTTCTGCTTTTCTTCTAGATGCTACACCTGCGTGGGCCAGCATTTTTTGTAATCTTTCCATGGTTTCACCTCATTGTAATTGCTTTCTAATTTAAAAAAAGTATGTCACACTTTCAACCAAATTAAAAGAAGACCGCTTTTAGAAAAAGCAGTCTTCATCTACGATTCCGCTCAATATGCACTTGTTGTGAATAAACAGATTTTCCATCTATTTGAACAGTCCATTGACCAGTTCGAATCCCATTGTGTGATCGATTTAATAAGACCACATGCTGTACCTGTTCCTGATCTTTTACAATCAAATGAATGGGCTTATTCAGACGGACAACTAAATCACCTGGTAAATCATATGCACCTTCTTGAACTAATTGTACCATATTATATTGTTTAAACGCTCGATCAGCAAGTTCTTGATGTGATTTCCAATCATTTGAAACATTCAGCGTTACAACAATAATTTCTTGCTCGTCTTTTTTAAAGTATGTAGCAAGTGTTCTTCCCGATGCTTTTGTATATCCTGTCTTTCCGGAAATAGCTAACGAATTTGAACGGACAAGTTTATGCTTGTTTTCCCAGTGTACACCTTCGCTTCGATAATAATCAGTACTCATAATTTTTTTCAGTTCTTTATTCCTCATTGCATTTTTCAACATTAAAGCTGTTTCATAAGCCGTGGAAAGATGTTCTTCGTCATGTAGCCCAGATGGATTTCTAAAGACAGTTTGTTGAAGACCAGCGATTCTTGCTTTTTCATTCATCAAATCCACAAAGCCTTCGACAGACCCGCCTACATGCTCAGCTAACGCTACAGCTGAATCATTTCCAGATCGAAGCATAAGGCCGTATAACAATTTCTCAATTCGCTGATTATCTCCTGCTTTTAAATAAATGGAAGATCCCTCTTGTGTAGCTGCATTAGAAGAAATTTGGGCTTCTTCTTTCATGTTCACTTCTTCTGCAGTGACATATGCTGTCCAAATTTTAGTTAAACTCGCAATTGGCATTTGTTCCTGAGCATTACTACCAAATAGCAATCGACCTGTATTCGCATCAATAACTGCATAAGAAGATCCATACGCCTCAGTATTCGGACTGACATAAAGGAACACTAGAACTACTAATAAAAAAATAGTAAAGAGTTTTTTCAAGCATGAACACCTTTCGTTTTTTAATCTTGTTGATCTCTAAACGTTTCTTGAAACTTCGTCATAAATAAATCCGTTTGCCCATCGTCTTCTGAATCAACCACTTCATCTGGTAAAGGAGGTAGCTCTTGTAGGTTCATTAAACCAAATGCATTTAAGAATTCATTTGTCGTTCCATATAGAATTGCTCTACCCGTCCCTTCAGCTCGACCAACTTCATGAATTAAACCTTTAGCTACTAATGTATGTAATGGTCTTTCACTTTTAACACCTCTTAAATCTTCCACTTCAATTCTCGTAATCGGTTGTTTATAAGCAATGATTGCTAATGTCTCGAGTGAAGCTTGCGAGAGTGATTGATTTGTAGGGTTTTCAACTAACTTTTGAATAATTTCAGCATTTTCTTTTTTAGATATCAACTGATAGGTTCCTGCTAACTCTTTAATCTCAATTCCTCGTATACCAGAACTAGCATAGTCGTTTTGAAGGGCTTTAATCGCTCCAATCAGATCCTTCGAATGTTCTTCAGTTATAATTTCTAATTGTTTAATTGTCAGTCCATCATCGCCTGTGACGAAAAGTAGACTCTCTATTTTACTCATCAACTGTTTCAAGAGATTCATCCTCCCACTTTTCGATCAATAGTTGTACGTCTAAATCTTCAAAGTTATTTTGTTGGGAAACGGTAATGTACTGTCGCTTCATTAACTCCAAGATGGATAAGAATGTTACGACCAACGTTGTTTTATCATGCACCGGAAAGAGGTCACTGAACGAACAACGGCCTCCTCTTTTTTTAAGTGTGTGAAAGACGGATTGCATTTGATCTTTCACGGAGAGTTCTTGTCGTGCAATTTTTGTTGTAAGAGGAGCTTTTAAAACATTTCTTCTTAGCATTTTTTGAAAAGCACCAAGCATATCATACACATTCAATGAATCATCAAAGAAAGATAACTGAGATATATGTTGAAGATCTGTCAAATCACTTGGAGGTCTTGTGAAATATTGTGCCCGAGTTTGCTCCAGTTCTTGAAAAGTTTCAGCAGCTTCTTTATATTTTTTATATTCAATTAGACGACTAACCAGCTCGTCACGCGGATCTTGCCCTTCCATTTGAAGGTCGAGATCGTCCACTTCTCCTTCATGGATTGGTAATAACATTTTACTTTTTATAGCTAAGAGTGATGCGGCCATGACCAGATATTCACTTGCTTCATTCAATTCCATTACCTGCATTGCACGTATGTGGTCCATATATTGAACTGTCAGTTCTGCCATTGGAATATCATAGATATCAATTTCCAAACGATGTATTAAATGCAATAATAAATCGAGAGGACCTTCAAACGCCTCTAATCTAACTTTGTAAGACACAGTCTCTCCCCCTAGCAATATATAATCAAACTTTAGTATAGAGGAATGGTGAAAAGAATGCATCCGTTGTTTCATCCACTTTTTTTGCAATTTATTCTTTATTTCAATGAACAACAAGATTATTTTGAATGTCATGAAGTACTAGAGGAGTATTGGAAAAGTGTTTCACCTAATGATAAGTCACATGCTTTAACTGCGTGGATCTTACTTTCAACAGGAATGTACCACTGGAGAAGGAATAACAGAGCGGGCGCAAAACGGTCTTTAGAAAATGCGCAAAAACGATTTTCATTGGATCTAAATAGTGAATATTTTAGTGGAATAGATATGGCAGAAATGCATTTGAACTTAGAAAATTCTATCGCCCTCATCAATCAATCAAAAGAGTTTAAACCGTTCACCCTCTCGATCCTTTCCGATGAGTTAAATCAACGGATTCAAAACCAACAGATGCCGTTAGCCTTGATTGGTGAAGAACTTATACACAAACATATGCGAAGAGACCGCAGTGAAATACTAAAAGCTAGAGAAGAAAAAAGAAGGAACAGACAGTAAAGTCTGTTCCTTCTTTTTAGTTCATGCATTTATCAATGAATGGCTTGGTAATTTCAGTAGAAGTTACGACCGTACAAGGTAAAAATTGTTGAACACTGTTCACCATTGCTTTGCCTATACCATCTCCACGATGTGACGGATTAACCGTAATGTGTTGAATAACGCAGACGTCTTCAACGGACTCCACACCTATTAATCCAACAAAGTCTTCTTCTTTTTTCCACATGAATAAATGCCAATTCGGATTTGTCTCATATAATTGCATGGATACCTGCAATTTTTTTAAAGCTTTTTCCTCTGGCATAAACGATAAAAGACCCATCGCTATTTTTTCACATGTTTTTTTATAACGTACTAGCATATTTGATATCCCTCATTTTTGATCCCTTTAAGCACCATGACAATCCTACATGATAAAGAAAAGAATTTCAACTAAAGTTCCAATCATTAGCGATTTGGAGCAATGTAAACCCAATATATAATACCCCATATTATCGCGATTAAACCTATAAATATGAACAACATGACATTTTGCTTTTTCATTTCACAACACCATTTGAATCATCATATAAAGATACATCTAAACGTATTAAATCTTCTAATGATTCTCTTTTAATGACCAAACGATGGTTTCCATTTTCAACAAAAACAACAGCTGGTTTAGCAAGTCGATTGTAGTTGCTTGCCATTGAATAGCCGTATGCACCTGTACAAAAAACAGCTAAATAATCACCTGCATTAGCTTTTGGAAGATTAATTTCTTCAATTAATTTGTCACCAGATTCACAGCATTTCCCTGCAATCGTATAAGTTGTATCGTATGTTGAAAGCATATTATTGGCAATCGCTGCATCATATTTCGCATTATAAAGTGCTGGTCGAATATTGTCTGACATTCCTCCGTCTACCGCTAAATAGGTACGGGTTGATGGAATCTCTTTTTGAGAACCTATTTTATACAACGTAGTCCCAGCGTCACCAACTAACGAACGACCTGGTTCAAT
The DNA here is from genome assembly GCA_041605715.1 of Paenisporosarcina sp. GTDB lineage: Bacteria > Bacillota > Bacilli > Bacillales_A > Planococcaceae > Paenisporosarcina. The sequence continues at coordinate 4,710 of JBFIXW010000003.1, read as the reverse complement.
CCAAATCTCAGGCATTGGATAATCGACTTTACTTAATTCATCTCTGATTGTTTTAATCATATCTTCTACATATACTGATGGCTCTAGCGGATCATCTTCTTCGGTATAACGAATTCCAAATCCTCCACCTAAGTTAAGAACCTCACATATAAAATCATTCTCTTGATGCCAATCTTTCATTTTATCCATCAGTTTTTTAGCGGCCAAAGAAAATGCAACGGTATCAAAAATTTGAGAACCTATATGACAGTGCATACCTAATAGATGAATTGAAGAATGGTCTTTTACTGATTGAAAAGCTTGATCAGCTTGTCCATTCATTAAGTCAAATCCGAATTTCGAATCTGCTTGACCTGTTGTAATATAGTCATGTGTATGGGCTTCAATGCCAGGAGTAACACGTAGTAAAATTCGCACCACTACGTTTTGCTCACTTGCGATTGTTTTTAAACGATCGATTTCATGGAAATTGTCTACAACAATACATCCAATTTTGGAAGTGATGGCAAACATGATTTCTTCATCACTTTTGTTATTTCCATGAAAATGAATTCGTTCAACAGGAAAACCCGCTCGGATTGCAGTAAATAGCTCTCCACCTGAAACGACATCTAAAGATAGCTTTTCTTCCGCTGCTAGTTGATACATTGCAATACTTGAAAATGCTTTACTAGCATATGCAACTTCTGCTTTTACGTTTGCTTTTTTAAAAGTTTGAATAAAAGCTCTCGCTCTTTGTCGAATTAAAGACGTGTCATATACAAATAACGGAGTACCATATATTTTAGCTAGTTCAACAGTGTCAACCTGTCCAATTTGTAATACGCCTAAATTATTAATTGATTGTGTTCCATATAAATGCATCTTCATCTCTCCTGGTGATTTTTCAATATATGAACCTTACCATAGGAAAAGACTTAGATGCAATGTATGGACTATGATCTTTTGCGATTAGGAGACTGAACAATAAATGGTCTTAATGCACCTGAAGATATCGGAAACCTCACTAATATTCGGCTAAATGCTTTCGGGAAAAACGGAACGAGTGGCCATAAATAAGGGACACCCATAGGTTTTAAGGAAGATAAATACATAAATAATAGGAGTAATCCTACAAAGTAACCTGCTCCTCCAAATATAGCTGTAATTAGTAACAACATATTTCTAAAAATCTTCGTTGCAACACTGAGCTCATAAGAAGGAATAGCAAAAGTAAAGATTGCAGCAATTGCTGAGTAAAGAACTACTTCGGGTATGAACAAGCCGACATCGATGGCAATCTGACCAATTATAATAGCGGCAACTAATCCCATAGCGGTAGACAAGGGTGTTGGTGTGTGAATAGCTGCTAACCTTAAAAATTCTAACCCTAGATCCGCAAAAACTAATTGTAAAAACATAGGGACTTCTGCCATTTCTTTTGGTCCAATAAATGAAAGGAAATCGGGTAAGTGTTCTTTTTCTTTAACGAGTAAATACCAAAATGGTAAAAACGTTAAACTCATTAAAAAGCCTGACATTCTTGATAACCGAACGAACGTTCCAATCATTGGTGCTTGACGATATTCTTCTGCATGCTGTAAATGATGAAAAATGGTTGTGGGTACAAGTATGACCGAAGGAGAAGTATCGACGATTATGGCAATATGCCCTTCCAGTAAATGAGCAGCGCAAGTATCAGCCCGCTCCGTATATCTCACAAAAGGAACTGGATGGAATTTTTGTTTAAACAGGAACTCCTCTAATGATTTATCAGTCATTGTTATGCCATCGTGATGAATTTCTTTTAAGCGTTTTCTTAAGTAATTTAGATGTTCTTTACTTGCGAGACCTTTAATAAAGCCAATAGCTATATCGGTTTGACCCCTAGTCGAAATTTTCGTTAACTCAAATCTCAAGGAAACATCACGAATTCTTCGTCGAATCAAAGCTGTATTTTGTAGTATATTCTCAGTAAATCCATCCCTCGCTCCTCTAATGACTTTTTCATTATCCGGTTCTTCAGGCTGTCTTCCAGGATAGGATCGAACATCTACTGTAAAGACGTACCCTTGAGAGGTTACAATTCCTAATTGACCACTTAATACCGCAGAAACCCATGCATCCTTAGAGTCATATATCGTTACTGAGTGGTATGGAAAACAAGTGTTCATTGCTTCAAACTCGTTTAACTCATGCTTCCTTCTTAATTGATTCGCTGTAGGCTGTGTCAATGTCAACAATTGAGTTAACATACTGCTATCGATTAATCCATTCATATAAATCAAGAGAGTGGGCATGGACCAAATATGCATGTCCTTAATGCCCACATCAAAGCTTTCACCATCACCAAATTGGTCTTTTATAAAACTTTTAGCTGCTTCGATATTTGTAAATAGAGACTGTTTTATCGGAATTCATCCTTTGCAGTTGTCTGTTTTGGTAACAACCAACTCTTAAGCTGTGTCAGTATTTTCTTTTCCAATCTTGACACTTGAACTTGTGAGATTCCCAACCTTTCTGCAATATCACTTTGTGTACAATCTAAGTAATAACGCAAGTAAATGATCATTTGTTCGCGTTTGCCTAACTTTGAAATAATATCCCTAAGAGGTATATGGTCAAATGACCGCTCTGACCTTTCATCTCTTATCTGGTCCATCAAAGTTAAAGCATCGCCTTCACTTTCAAATAATTGCTCATGCAATGAGGCTGGATCTCTTAAAGCATCCGAAGCTAAAACGATTTCATCCATTGTAACTTCTAATTTCTCAGCAAGCTCAGTTAATGTAGGTTGTCTTTCATGCTGTCTAATGAAATCATCTGTAGCATGACGTATTTTAAAACTCAGTTCACGAATGGAGCGGCTTACTTTAACCATTCCATCATCTCTTAAAAATCTTTGTATTTCTCCAATAATCATTGGAACTGCATACGTTGAAAACTTCACTTCATACGATAAATCGAACTTATCTACAGATTTCATTAATCCGATACATCCAATTTGAAACAAATCTTCTAAATCGGCTCCCCGCGAAGCAAATCGTTGCACAATTGACCAAACAAGGCGCGTATTGCCTTCAACCATTGTTTGTCTAGCTAACTTGTCTCCTTGTTGTGATGCGTAAATAAGTTCTCTCATTTTCTCCTGTGTCAACAACACGGGTTGTTGTTCAATCGGGGCTGTCATCGTTCACCCATCGTGATTTTAGAGTGAATGGGTGAAAAATCTTTTGAAAAGGTAATCGCAGTTCCTTTCTGAGGTTCTGACCATACCGATAAGTGGTCTGAAAAACTTTCCATAATGGTGAAGCCCATTCCTGAACGTTCTCTTTCAGGCTTAGTCGTAAACAAAGGTTCCATGGCTTGTTCTAAATCAGAAATTCCACGACCTTCATCACTGATCGTCATAGTGATTTTTCTTCCATCTCTTTTCGCTCGAATCGTCACGATTCCTTGAGCGTCTTCTTCGTACCCATGAATGATTGCGTTTGTAACCGCTTCTGAGACGATTGTCTTAAACTCAGCAAGCTCATCAATCGTAGGGTCTAAAGATGCGATAAAGCTGGTCATAACCATTCGCGCTAAACCCTCATTTTCACTAATGGCAATAAACGATAGCGTCATTTCATTGTCCATTTAAAATCCCCCCTAACGCATCAATTGTTTCTTGTTCTGTTGTTTCCCACACATATGACCCCAAACCAGAATATTGAAAGATTTTTTTCATAGTTTCAGATGGATGCAAAATAACCGTTTGACCATTGGAAGGTACAAAATCTCTCATTCTTCCTAAAATTAAACCAATTCCCGAACTGTCCATGAAATGTAACTCTTGTAAATTCCAAATAATTGCCCTTAACTTACCTCTGTATAAAGATTGTGATATTTCTTCACGAATTAGTTGTGTCGCATGATGATCCAATTCACCTCGTAACCGGATAATGGCGATGCCGTCTTCGACAAATAACAGTTGATGTTTCATTTCTCATCCTCCTTTCGGTGTTTATTCGAGGTGATTAATCGTTATTCCTTCGCGTTGACAAATAAAGTAGAAACTTCTTATTTATCGACAATTCCTGCACATTGCCACCACTCCTAGTATGGAAAATCTTTCTTACATTTAAACAACTCAGTTAAAAAAAGACCTTCTTTTTTAAAAAAGAAGGTCTTACCTTGAATAAAAATAAAACGATTGATTTCCCATTTCAACTTACGATTTCCTGGAAAGCCAACTATAAGCCACCATTCATCCACAAAAACACCTGACAAGCGGAGCGGGCAGGGCTATTTGGGGCTTCACGCTCTGCTTACGCGCCTTTACTGTTGGAATTGGCTTCTTTTGAGATCGTGCTACTTTAACAATTACAACTGAGATTGCGATTTTTCTAACCAAAAATGTCTTTTTTCTAACTGAGAACCCCCTAATTCTAACTGAGATCCCCAAACCTTTAACTGAGCCACCATTCACCAACAGCAACACCTGACAAGCGAAGCGGGCAGGGCTAATTGGGCTTCGCGCTCTCCTTTCACAGCCTCTACTGTTGGAATTGTCTTCTCTTGAGATCGTGCTACTTTAACAATTACAACTGAGATCTCGATTTTTCTAACCAAAATGTCTTTTTTCTAACTGAGAACCCCCTAATTCTAACTGAGATCCCCAAACCTTTAACTGAGCCACCATTCACCAACAGCAACACCTGACAAGCGAAGCGGGCAGGGCTAATTGGG
>JBFIXW010000002.1:0-72295 GCA_041605715.1 Paenisporosarcina sp. | reverse complement strand
GATGAAACGAATGAAAATCCATCAGATGACGATTCCTCAAAAACTGAAGTACCAGTGAATAGCAACGAAACAATCGATGCTGAACAGCAATTGGAAAACCCAAAGAAAGCTGAAGGTGATAGTCATGAGAGCTAAAAAGAAAGCGAAAAAGGAAAAAATAATGAAGTGGGTAAATAACATTGTCTCCGTTTTATTAATGACCCTACTTATTAGTGTAGCTTCGGTAGTCATTATTTCAAAAGCTTCTGGTGGAGAACCGCAATTCTTAGGCTACCAGCTAAAAACTGTTCTGTCGGGATCCATGGAACCGGGGATTCAAACTGGCTCCATCATTGCCGTTAAGTTGGCTGAAGACAAAACCGGATACAAAATAGGGGATGTTATTACATTCCAGGCAGATGAGGACATTTTAATCACACACAGAATCACAGAAGTGGTCAAAAGTGGAGACTCCGTACTTTACCGGACAAAAGGAGATAACAACAATGCGGAGGATATGAATCCAGTTCTTTCCGAAAATGTTGTAGCAAAATACACAGATTTCACATTACCATACGTCGGTTACTTCATTAATTTTACCCAGTCTAAGAATGGTGCATTACTCCTGTTAATACCTGGATTCCTATTGCTAATGTACTCGGCATTTACTATTTGGAAAGTGCTGTCATTCATCGAGTTTCGCCCGAAAAAACAAGTAGATGTAGTAGGAGAAGATGGCGGGAAAAGTACTTCTTAAATAATCAATTGAGAACGCAAGGAGATGTTACAATGATTAAACTCTTTCGATTAATCCCGTTTCTTCTATTGATTAGTGGAATTTGTTTTTATCCATTTTCGCACGCATTTGCAAGTGAAAACGATAAGGTGGAAACTGAATTAGATATTAAGCTTTCAACGAAAGATAATTTATTTGACATTAGTGGCATGAAGCCCGGTGATTGGGCGCCTCGCACCATTACTGTTCAAAATTCTGGAAGTAAAGATTTTGTCTACCAAATGACGGTGCAAAACAGTGGAGAAAATAAGCTTTATAATGAACTAATGGTAGAAATAAAAGCCGATGATACAGAATTGTATCAAGGTAAATTGTCCGCACTTGAAACATTGCCTGAAAGAAGACTTGCAAGCAGCGCCGAGGAAAAATTAGATATTACGATTCGTTTTCCTGAGCATCTTGGCAATGATTTTCAGGGGCTTACAGCAGCTTTTGTTTTCTCTTTTACAGCGGAAGGGAAAGATAACACAGCAGTTGTTATGACAAAAGGGCAGATTGCGAGCAGTAGCTTCGGTCCGACGACTTTAGGGAGCAGCCTTCCAACCATCTCAACAAACATATTATATTTTATATTGTTAGGGTCTTTACTAGTGGCAGGTAGAATTTTGTTTACGATCTTTAGACATAGGTTCGTCATAACTAAATGAAATTTATGGGTTTAAAAATAAATAATTCGTTACTACGTATACCATACTAGTAAAAAGAGCTTGCACAATTTAATGTGCAAGCTCTTTAGATTAAATAATTGGTCCACCTTTAGAAGAAATATCTTCTGAAACGGAACCGAATTTTTTGAAGTTTTCATGGAATTGATCAGCCAATTCTTTTGCTTTCTTGTCGTAAGCATCTGTGTCTGCCCAAGCATCACGTGGATTTAATACGTTAGTTGGAACACCAGGAATTTCTGTTGGGATCTCTAAACCAAAAACTGATCCTTTGTTTGTTTCCACATCATCAAGTTTTCCTTCAAGTGCTGCGCGTACCATAGCTCTTGTATAAGATAATTTCATGCGGCTACCAACGCCGTATTCTCCACCAGTCCAACCCGTATTAACTAAGAATACTTGTGAGTTATGTTCATCAATTTTCTTACCTAACATTTCTGCATAAACTGTAGCAGGTAGTGGTAAGAATGGAGAACCGTAACATGTTGAGAAAGCAGCTTGAGGGGAAGTGATTCCACGCTCAGTACCTGCAAGTTTCGATGTGAAACCGCTTAGGAAGTGATACATCGCTTGCTCTTTCGTAAGTTTACTGATTGGAGGCAATACGCCAAAAGCATCAGCAGTTAAGAAAATTATTGTTTTTGGATGACCAGCTACAGATGGGTCTACAATATTATCAATTGCTTGAAGCGGGTAGGCTGCACGTGTATTTTCAGTTAATGAAATATCATTGTAATCAGCAATTCTAGTTTCTGAGTCTATAACTACGTTCTCTAAAACTGAACCAAAACGAATTGCATCATAAATTTGAGGTTCATTTTCATGCGTTAGATTAATCGCTTTTGCATAACATCCGCCTTCAATATTAAAGACGCCATTGTCTGACCAACCATGCTCATCGTCACCGATTAATTTGCGATCAGCATCAGCAGATAATGTTGTTTTACCTGTTCCTGATAAACCGAAGAACAAAGCAACATCACCTTTTTCTCCAACGTTAGCAGAACAGTGCATCGGTAAAATACCTTGTTCAGGTAATAAATAATTCATGATCGAGAAGATCGATTTTTTCATTTCACCAGCATACTCTGTACCACCGATTAAAATAATCCGTTTATCCATTGACACCATTATGAATGTTTCTGAAGATGTACCATCTACAGTTGGATTAGCTTTAAAAGTCGGAGCAGATACAATTGTGAAATCTGCTTCGTGTGTAGTTAACTCTTCATCAGAAGGACGTATAAATAATTGGTGAGCAAAAAGGTTATGCCAAGCATATTCGTTAATTACTTGTAGAGATAAGCGAGACTGTTTGTCTGCACCAGCAAAGCCTTTAAACACAAATAATTCTTCTTTTGTTTTTAGGTAATCGATTACTTTCTTATATAGTGAGTCAAAAATTTCAGATGAGATGGGTTGGTTAACAGGACCCCAGTCAATTTTGTCCTTAGAAATGTCTTCTTCAACCATGTACTTATCTTTAGGCGAACGACCTGTGTATTTTCCAGTCTCCGCTTTTACAGCACCTGTTGATGTTAAGACAGCTTCTCCGCGTGAAGTTGCTTTCTCCACTAATTGTGGAACTGAAAGTTGAACGTGCACGTTTTGGCCATTTAACAATTCGTTCAGCTCGGTAATTGTGTTCACTGAATTCATGTATATGTACCTTCCTTTTTCAAGTATTCCCGATAAAATGGGGTAATTTTGATTCGAGAATTAGTATAACACATTCCGTTTAATAATCTACACTAATAGCCTGTATAAAATGTAGATATTTCTTGTCAAAATTAAAGTGCATAAAATGTTTGACATTGTCGAAATTGTTTATTATGATGTAAAACTGAACGGATACTCTTATCCCGAGCTGGTGGAGGGGTCAGGCCCTATGAAACCCGGCAACCTGCGATTATATGATTTCATATAATTGGCGAAGGTGCTGAACCTGAAGCAAGGTGAATTCCTTGGATGATAAGAGTGAAAGGTGCCTACTAAATCATACCTTTCCTCATGTAATTGACGTGAGAGAGGGTTTTTTTTATGCTATCTCAGTAAATTGCATAAATGGATGATTTAACACAGACATCTCCCTTTATCCTCGTGTAGAAGCCCGAAACGGCGAAAGGTTTTATTCAACAGAGTAAAGCTTGACATGGGAAATGAGTACCGTTTGAATTTTCCGAGAGAAATCTCGAAGGATATAGGAGGAATTAATAATGACAACTCGTCGATTATTTACATCAGAATCAGTAACAGAAGGGCATCCGGATAAGATTTGTGACCAAATCTCAGATGCAATATTAGATGCTATCTTAACAGAAGATCCAAATGCACGTGTGGCATGTGAAACAACAGTTACTACAGGATTAGTTCTTGTCGCTGGAGAAATCACAACGTCTGCATATGTTGATATCCAAAAAGTAGTTCGTGAAACAGTTCGTGAAATTGGTTATACTCGTGCAAAATATGGTTTTGACTCAGAAACATCAGCTGTTTTAACAGCAATCGATGAGCAGTCAGCTGATATCGCGATGGGTGTTGATCAAGCATTAGAAGCTCGTGAAGGTTCTATGTCAGATGATGATATTGAAGCAATCGGTGCTGGAGACCAAGGGTTAATGTTTGGGTTTGCTTGTAATGAAACGCCAGAATTAATGCCTCTTCCTATTAGTTTAGCTCACAAGTTAGCTCGTCGTTTAGCTTTAGTTCGTAAAGATGAGATTCTTTCTTACCTACGTCCAGATGGTAAAACACAAGTAACTGTAGAATATGATGAAAACAACAAACCATTGCGTATTGACACGATTGTTATTTCTACCCAACATCACCCAGAAGTAACGCTTGAGCAAATCCAACGCAATCTGAAAGAACATGTTATTAATCCAGTTGTACCTGCAGAATTAATTGATGAGAACACAAAATACTTCATCAATCCTACTGGTCGTTTTGTTATTGGCGGACCTCAAGGGGATGCAGGTTTAACAGGTCGTAAAATCATCGTTGATACTTACGGTGGTTATGCTCGTCACGGTGGCGGCGCATTCTCTGGTAAGGATGCAACAAAAGTAGACCGTTCAGCTGCTTATGCAGCACGTTACGTCGCTAAAAACATCGTAGCAGCTGGTCTTGCAGATCGTTGTGAAGTTCAATTAGCTTATGCAATTGGTGTTGCACAACCTGTATCTATTGCAATTGATACATTTGGAACTGGTACAGTTGAAGAGTCGAAAATGGTTGAAATGGTTCGTGAATTATTCGACCTACGCCCAGCTGGAATCATCAAAATGTTAGATCTTCGTCGTCCAATCTACAAACAAACTGCAGCATATGGACATTTTGGTCGTACAGACATAGATGTTCCTTGGGAGAAAACAGACAAAGCTGCTGCATTAAAAGAAAAAGCAGGCGTTTAATAGGAAAAAGCTGCTCCGAAAAAATTCGGAGCAGCTTTTTTCATTCTATTAACTCTTTTGCATTGCTTTATAAATTTGTCCTTTTTCGGCATACTCTCGAACAATACGTTCCATATCCTTACGATCGCCATCGGTTAAATCTCTCACTACTTGAGCGGGTCTCCCAAGTGCAAGTACACCCGGAGGAATAACTTTACCTGGTGGGACTAAACTGCCAGCGCCAATAAACGCTCCTTCTCCGATTACAGCTCCATCTAACACAATCGACCCCATTCCAATTAGAGCACCTTGTTTCACCGTACAGCTATGTAAAGTCACTTGATGACCGATAGTAACCTCATCTTCTAAAATCAATGGAAAAGCTGGACTCTGGTGCAAGCAACATAAATCTTGAATGTTTACCTTATTACCGATAATCGTCGTATTCACATCTCCACGGATGACCGTATTAAACCATACTGTAGACTCTGGACCAATCGTGACATCCCCACTAATTGTCACAAAATCAGCTATATACACCGAGGAATCAATTTCAGGAGTCTTTCCATTAAAAGTATAAATCATTACATGACCTCATTTCTTCGTTTAGCTAAGTTTCATTATACTAAAAAAGAGGGAATCATAACCAGAATAGAGTGAAAGCCTATTTTATCCATCATTTTAATCAGTCGGGTAATGGTATAATTAATGCATTGATAGCATTTAGTAAAAGGGGAAGATGTTCATGTGGAAATGGGAAGCAGAAGGTAAAGCAATAGCTGTTATAGCTATTGTACATAGTGCATATGAGCATCATCGTCGTTACGCATGGACGATTGAACAGTGTAGAAATTCGGGTTTTCATGTGGTGATGGGCGACCTCCCAGGTCACGGTGAAGATGCTTTATTAAATGAAGCACATGACGAAGATTTTGAATTGTATTCTAAATACGTGAAACAACTAGTGGAAGTTTCGATGGCAGATTCCTTACCTGTATTCGTGATGGGACATGGAATGGGAGCGACTTTGGTTATGCATGCATTACAAACCCATTCAATTGAATGTGCAGGAGTCATTTTAACCTCACCCTGGTTAAACTTGCGCATCCAGCCGTCAAAATTATCTGGGGCACTAGCGAATATGGGCAAGCTAGCTGATCATATGAAAAGTACTCATGAAATTTCCATAAAAGAATTAACACGTAACTATGATGTGTATGTACAAGAAAAAGATGATCCTCTTTTTAAAAATAAAATTACATTAAAGTGGTATAGAGAATTACAAAATCTAAAGAAAAATACCTATAGTAGTGTTGAGTCCATCTCCAAAATACCGGTATTATTAATGACCGGTGAAAGAGATAAAGTAACGGATCCCGTCTTTAGTGAGAGCTGGATGAGCAAGCAAAAATTATGTGAGTATCAATTTAAAGAATGGAAAAATGCCTATCATGATTTGTTTCATGAACCAGAGCGTGATAATGTTTATTATTACACGGAATCATTTATGCACAATGTTCTGCGTTCCATTGGGTACATTATCTAGTAGAAAACATAAAAAGAAAGAGCACATGGCTGTGCTTTTTCTTAATGTCTTCATCTATCAAAAACTAGCTTAAAATATTATTTAATGAGTCTATTTCTATTTCTTATCTTGTTTTCATACAATATCTATAATATAGTAAATTGTGTGACAATAATGTGAACTATACAAAGGGGGAAAATAGGTGGAAGAGTTTATTGGTCAAGTGAACAATTTTTTATGGGGTCCGTGGATGATTTATGGATGTTTAGCAGTAGGACTTTTATTTTCAATTCTTACACGGTTTGTTCAAGTACGTTTAGTGAAAGATATGGTTCAACAAATTTTTAGAGGTAAAGAATCAGATGCGGGGGTATCTTCATTCCAAGCATTAGCTATTGCTTTATCGGGTCGTGTTGGTACTGGTAATATTGCAGGTACTGCAACAGCCATCGCATTCGGTGGTCCTGGTGCCGTGTTCTGGATGTGGATGATTGCTTTCATTGGTGCAGCATCAGCATTTGTGGAATCAACACTTGCACAAATTTATAAAGTGAAAGATCAAGGACAATACCGTGGTGGTCCAGCCTACTACATAGAAAAAGGAATTGGCGTAAAATGGTATGCCATTCTATTTGCACTAGCAGCTTTATTAGCAATGTCAATCTTAATGCCAGGTATTCAATCGAATTCAATTGCAATCGGGATGGAAAATGCATTCGGATTAGAACGTTGGATTACTGGTGCAGCAATCGTAATTATTTTAGCTGTCATCATTCTAGGTGGAGTTAAACGTATTGCTCATGTTGCGCAATTAGTTGTACCATTCATGGCAATTGCTTATATGGTAATGGCGATTGTTATTATCGGAATGAATATTACTGAATTACCAGGTGTCATCTCATTGATTTTCTCAAGTGCATTTGGCTTTGATTCTACTTTCGGTGGGATGGTTGGTGCCGCAATCGCTTGGGGCGTTAAACGTGGAATTTACTCGAACGAAGCTGGTCAAGGTACTGGTCCTCACGCAGCAGCAGCTGCTGAAGTATCACATCCTGCAAAACAAGGTTTGGTTCAAGCATTCTCAGTTTATATCGATACTTTACTAGTTTGTTCAGCAACAGCTTTTATGATCCTATTTACAGGCATGTATAATGTTCAGTTAGATGATGGAAATGGTGCATTTGTTGTAGAAAATTTACCAGATGTTGAAGCGGGTCCTGGTTATACACAGGCTGCGATTGATCTTGCACTTCCTGGTACGGGGATTGGTGCTGGATTCGTTGCAATCGCACTATTCTTCTTTGCTTTTACAACAATCATGGCTTACTACTATATGGCTGAAACAAATGTGGCTTACTTATTAAAAGGAAATGCTGAAAAAATCGGAATTATAGTTCTGAAAATAGTAATTCTTATTACAGCGTACCTAGGAACAGTACGTGAAGCTGGTCTTGCATGGGCATTAGGGGATGTTGGTTTAGGGTTGATGGTATGGTTAAACTTAATTGCGATTTTAATCATTGCCAAACCAGCACTTATTGCACTAAAAGACTATGAAGCTCAGAAGAAACAAGGCTTGGATCCTGTTTTTGACCCTACTAAACTAGGTATCAAAAATGCAGATTTCTGGGTTGACTACAACGAAAACTTAAAAAAATAAAAATCATTCGCCCAACTTAAGTTGGGCGATGTTTTTTTCTGTTATAGTTAAAGTAAAAAAGGGGTATGTTACGTGGAAATGGCTTTATCAGTCTTTATCATTGCTGTAGGAATTAGTGTATTTATTATCATGAAGAAATTCTCTCATACAAGTAAGACGTACTTAGTGAACTTTGCCATTGCACTTCTCTTAGGTTTACTAGTGTTGCGTACAGTTATGCTAGATCCAATTGACTGGATCGGATACTTAGCTATCGTATTTTGTGGATTAGGTTTCCTCGCACAATTAATTTTAGGATTTAAAAACTTAAAAGCGTCATAAAAATAAACCCAACCGTTGTAGCATATGAAACGGTTGGGTTTTGTATATGGTCATTTTAATATCTGTTTGCATCTCAGTCGCATTTCTTCAGATTTACTACCTAGCAATAAAACCAATTATAGAATTTCATATATCAAATCCCTCATACAAACCAAATTAAAAATTTATTCAGTGGAAGTATCAATTAGCTAAGATGTATCTTTTTACTCCGATTACTTGTTAAAATTTTGCTTCAACTATCTAACAAGATATTGAGGAATATGGTGAAGTTATATTTTCTAACTATAATGTTGATGAACTAAAAAGTTAATTGATTTTTTTAAAAATAGTAATTGTAAGTACTATACTTAATCTAGTTGTTAGGCTATGCATATTGATAAATTATTAGTCATTTTTATAATTACAAAATCGGTATTTTAAAAACCTAAAAATGAGTTAGTAATTCACTGAGTCTTTTTTTATTTTTTAAGAGAATAAAATAGCATAGGAAAGCCTATACTGAAATAATCACACAGTATGATAAATAAACAGTTTGTATAAGTTCTTTTGAAATGCATTAATCACAGGTAAAAACAATTTAGAAGTAGGGGGTCGACTATTAGCGATAAAAAACGTGAGAATAACTCATAAATAGAACCTTTTTAATAGCATAGAATGACAAAAAAATAGAAATACTATAGATATAATTGTATTTAAAATAGATAATCTGATGTGGATACTGTGAAGTATGTCTTTTATATGGGTACCTGGGACATATGGAGTTATTGGTGCAACCGGCCTGATTAAAATTGAACTTTTATGTTCAATTTAATCGGGCTTTTAATTTGGATTTAGGAGGGATTGTATTGAAGTTAACGTTTTCTTTCACAGCACTTTCTATATCAATAACTTTTCTGTCTTTCCATGGTAATAGTTTATCTACTGCTAAGAGAAAAAATGAAGCAAAATTTCCTATTGTGCCGAACGCCGAATTTGCTACTTATATAAATGGAGATTGTAAATGTTTTTATCGATATGAAGGATCTAAAATTGAAAACGTTTTTAGTCAGAGTACTAAAAATGTACCAGGAAGTGATCGCTATGTTCTGGTCTGAAAAATTATATCCAGTTTTTAAAAAGAATCCAACTAGTAAATTAAGGTTGGTATATCTATATAGGAGTATTTCACTTTTTTTAACTTCATTTTTCTATTTTCTTGTTCCTCAATCACCTTTTTCATTTAAATTCGGGGTGGTTTTATCATTAGGGATTGCGGCGTGGATAATAGGAGATTTACAGAGGAAATATATAGAAAACACTAAAATATTGAAATTGATTGTTATTACAGAAACTTTAGGTTTGACATTATTACTCATTCCAACAGGAGGTATTTCGAGTCCATTTATTTGGTATACACTCAATCCTGTAATTATAGCAGCCAGTTTTTTAACTCCTGTTTTTTGTTGGAGCTTAGTCACTTTTTACTTAGGAAGTGCAACGGCAATAGCCTATACACTGTTCAATTTAAACAATGTGAGGTTGATCTTAGAAGAAAATTCTTTTATTTATTTGGTCTGTTTATTAATAACATTGCTTGCAAGGTTATTTTCAGATTTAACGAAGGAATTAGATTCAAAGGCGAACTTATTGAAAATGCAGCAAATAGAACTTTTAGATGTTAATAAAAAACTAGTTGGGACGAATGAAAAGTATCAGCAAACAATAGAGCATATTATGTCCTTATATCATATTATGGATAACTTTTCATATAAAAAAGGATTTAAAAAATTGATTCAAGAAATAGCTAAATCACTCATGAAATGCACCCAAAGTGAATGTGCTTTCTTTTGGGTTTCAGATCTTCAGCAACGAAATAGTCATTTGGCAAGTACAACTTATGATTCAGAACTTGAAACAAAACTTATAGAGCAATGGAATAGTATAAAAAATCGAAGAGCACCATTTGTTAGAGAGGTGAATAAACAATTATATTGGATGAAAATTATTAGGACTTCAAATAATCTGGGTATTTTGGGAGTCAAGATTTTAAATGATAACGAAGAAATAAGACCACTATTATTTAATCGGACATTTGAATTTGTATGTGAGTTAAGTGAAATTATGCTGGAACGTATATATATGGATCAAATGATTGACCAAATGTCCATTATTGAAGAACAAAATCGCATTGCTAATGAAATTCATGATAGTGTTTCTCAAAGATTATTTGGAATTGTATATTCTCTACACAGTCTTCCGATTAAAAGTAAAAACCTATCCGAAGAAGAATTAAATAAAGAATTTCTTTTTCTATCTAAGTCTGCCAATGCAACTATGAAGGAACTTAGAGCAGCAATTTACCGTTTAAGCTCTATTAAAAAAGGGGAGCAACCATTCTTTTCACGTCTAACAAATTATTTAAATGATTATGCAAAATTAAATGATATTAATATTGACTACGAAGTTAATGTTGACGAATATCTTATTGAATCAAAACTAAAAGAATCTCTATATCGGATTATTTGTGAATCATGTGGGAATGCAGTACGTCATGGGAATTGTACATTAATCACAATTAAACTAATAGTCGTTGAAAATGAGATTAATCTATCAATTCAAGACAATGGAAATGGCTTTAAAATTGATAATGATAAAGTTGTCAATGAAACAGGAATCGGACTAAAAAATATGAAAAATATTGTAACATCCTATTCCGGCAATCTTTCTATAAATAATGTTAATGGATTCGGTACAGAAATCTATATTGCGATTCCTATTCAAAAGATAATCAACAAACAAGAGGCGGTTGGATAATGAAACTAGTAATTGTTGACGATCATCCATTAGTTAGAAGAGGTTTAATATCCATTCTTTCCTTAGACGAATCAATTGAGATTCTTGGTGAAGCAACCAATAAAAAAGAAGCAATGAATCTTTTTAAGGTTTCAAAACCAGATATTGCACTTGTTGACCTTCGCTTAGGTGAAGAGTCGGGTCTAGATTTAATATCTGACGCTTTTAGACAAGGAGTAACTTGTAAATTCGTCATTTTGACTTCTTCAATGGAGGAAGAGGACTTTAGATTAGCGAAACAAATTGGTGTCGAAGGTTATGTATTAAAAGAAGCATTACCTGAAGAACTAATTAATGCATTGCAGATTATTAGTAGAGGCCGAAAATATTATGATACTGGAATACTTGATCTGGTGATGAATACGAACGAATCTAGGGAAGTTGATGGGCCATTTGAGCAACTAACACCTAAAGAGAAAGAAGTATTAATTAAACTTGGATTGGGACATTCGAATAAAGAGATTTCTCAAACCTTATTTATTACAGAATTTACTGTAAAAAAACATGTGAGTCAAGTCTTTGCTAAATTAGGACTGGCAGACCGTACACATGCAGCATTATATGCCAATGCTAAAGGATTAGCAAAGTATGTAATTAATTAACGATAGTCAAAAATTATGGAAAAAGGCTCCAATATAGGAGTCTTTTTTATATTTATTTGCATACTACTAATAATCTCCCTAAAAATTTGCTATAATGGACGAATGACTTTTTCTAGCATATATGCGTTGAAAAAATAGGAGGATATTATGGCATTACAAGAAATTATTCGTACGTTAATCGTGGAAACACCGTCAAAACCAGGGAACTTTGCGAAAGTGGCAACTGCAATCGGGGGAGCGGGCGGAGATATAGGAGATATTACAATTATCAAGGATGGCACGCTGTCTACGATTCGTGATATTAGTGTTAAGTGTGAAAATCTTGAACAGTTAGATCAAGTAATTGAAAATGTTCGAGCGATTAGTGAAGATGTTCATATTCATGCAGTAACGGATGATGTATTAAAAGCACATGAAGGCGGAAAAATTCACATGAAGAGTCGTATTGATGTACGCTCTTTAGGGGATCTTCGTCGGATTTATACACCGGGTGTAGCGAGTGTTTGTTTAGACATTCAAGAAGACCCAGATAAAGCACGCTATTTTACAAGTATCGGTAACACAGTTGCGATCGTTACAGACGGAACGGCGATACTAGGACTTGGTAATATTGGTCCTGTTGCTGGGATGCCTGTAATGGAAGGGAAAGCTGTTTTATTTGATCAATTTGCAGGAATTAGTGGAATTCCAATCTTACTTGATACGAGTGATATTGATTCTGTGGTTGAAACAGTTAAACATATTCATCAAGGGTTTGGTGCCATCTTGCTTGAAGATATTGGTTCTCCACATTGCTTTGAAATTGAAGAACGCTTGAAGAAGGAATTGCCGATTCCAGTTATGCACGATGATCAGCATGGAACGGCGGTAGTAGCACTTGCTTCGGTATTATCTGCTTGTCGTGCAACTGGAGTGGACCCTAAGGAGGCGGTTATCGGACAAATTGGATTAGGTGCAGCAGGTCTAGCAATATGTCGTATGCTTATGGCTTATGGTGTTGATAATGTTTACGGTATCGATCGTCAGCAAGAAGCTTTAGATCGACTTATTAGTTATGGTGGTCAAACACTTTCTTCATTGGAAGAAATTATGGCAACTTGTGATATCGTAGTGGCTACAACTGGAGTAGCCGGTCTAATTAAACCGAGTATGGTTCGCCCTGGGCAAATCATTTTAGCGTTGTCGAATCCAAATCCTGAAATCACGCCTGAAGATGCATTAGCGGCAGGAGCTGCTTATGCTGCAGATGGTCGTCTTGTTAACAATGCAATCGGTTTCCCAGGTATTTTCAGAGGGGCACTAGACGCAGGGGCTAGCGAAATTACGTACCCAATGCTAGTGGCAGCGGCTCAAGCAATTTTCAATCACACAAAACCAGGGGATTTAATTCCGAATCCGTTAGATCCTTCTGTCCACCAAGTGGTTGCTCGAGCTGTTGAATTAGCAGCTCAAGAACAAAAGTAAATTAACAAACCGGTCTTTTCCATTGTGAAAAGATCGGTTTTTCATTTACACTGTTACAAAATCAACTTTTGGATGTGAATAAAATGAAACAACTTTTACATAATGCAAAATTCTATACATTGAAAAGTCTTGGCGACCACGTTGAAGCGGTCTTAATTGAAGATGGGAAAATCCTTCAATTGGGCAACTATGAAAAACTTAAAAACGAAACAGCCAATCAATTAGATTTAAAAGGGACTTATGTCTATCCGGGATTCGTGGATAGTCATATTCACTTAATCGGACATGGAGATAAATTACGCTATATCGATTTGTCCCTTTTTGAATCTGCTGAGACCATGAAGGAACATTTGAAAATTTTGTTTGAACAGCGGAATCGGCATGAATGGATTGTCGCTGAGGGATGGAATGAAAACAATTTTCCGAATAAAAAAATTCTTCATCGAACGGAATTAGACGAAATTACCACTTCTCCACTTGTTTTAAAACGCATTTGTCGCCATGCTATGATTGTGAATTCGAGAGCACTTGAAATCGCAGGAATTTCTAAAGACACACCCGACCCAAGTGACGGCGTAATTGTGCGGGATGAATTCGGAGAACCTACAGGGTATTTAATGGATGGGGCACAGTCACTGATTCTAAAACAAATTCCTGAAGTCAGTGTTGATCAATTAAGAACTTCGCTAGAAATGGCAGCTGAAGATTTACTATCTTTAGGATTTACTGGTGTTCATACGGAAGACATGAGTTACTATGGAGATTACTCAAAACCACTGGAAGCATTTAAACAAACATTCGGTGAACATAAAAAGTTCCGAATCCATTTGTTGAGACATCACTTGGTTTTTGATGAGATGATTCAAAATGCATCGTATAGTGAACCATGGATTGAGCCAGGTGCGATGAAGATATTTATCGATGGAGCACTTGGTGGACGAACGGCTTTACTGACAAAACCTTATGCGGATGATCAGTCCACACAAGGGGTCAACATCCACTCACAACAAGAACTGAATGCATTGGTTGCGAAAGCTAGATTTCACGGTGAAGCTATAGCAGTTCATGCGATTGGTGATCTTGGAATGGAAATGATTGTGGAAGCTATCGAATTACATCCAGTACCAAAAGGCAAACGTGACCGACTGATTCACGCGAACGTGCTCAATGAAAATCTGGTGAGTAGAATTGAAAAATTAGATGTCGTGTTAGACATCCAACCGAGTTTTGTAACTTCCGATTTTCCTTGGGTGAAGGAAAGATTAGGAGAAGAACGCTTGACATGGGCATATGCTTGGAGAAAATTAACCGATCGAGGGATTGTGTGTAGTGGTGGTTCAGATTCACCGATTGAAACGGTTGATCCAAGACTTGGCATGTATGCGGCAGTGGCAAGAAGAAACCCGGGTGAGACACATGACGGCTATTTACCAGAGGAAAAATTAACTCGATTTGAAGCCATATCGTTATATACGACTGGAAGTGCATATGCTATTGGAAAAGAATTGTCTCGTGGCAAAATCGATGTCAGTTACGATGCAGACTTCACTGTTTTTGACCGAGACTTGTTTGAAGGAACTGAAGAACAACTTTTGGAAGCAAATGTTGCAAAAACGATTGTTGCTGGGGAAGTTATGTTTTCAAGTAAGAACTAGTGTAAATGAAAAACGAGTAGCACAATATGCCACTCTCAGAATTAAGACAACAAAATGAAATGATAATGAATGTGGACGGCTATTTCTTTCGCTTTCCGCGGGAGTCTTCATAAATAGCCGACCACTATTTTATCTTCAACTGATTGGAATGGAGACGGCGACTCCTGCGGAATCAGCACGAACTGAAGACCCTGGACTGAGCTTCGCGAGGGAAGCGGCTGAAATTGTGCCCGCGGAAAGCGCAGCTGTTTAACGGAATAACATTAACATTTTACATGACTAATCATTTCTAGAAAACTTCCTTATAATTCGTCCCTTCACACAGTGCTGCTTCTTCAACTGGTATTCGAACAGATAACATGTATAGATTTAAAAAGGTGAACACAAGAGCGGTAATAAACGCATTAAACATTAATGGAATCACTAATAGTTCAAGAGTAACAATTGTGTAATTAGGATGTCTCATATATTGAAAAGGTCCTTTTTTAACGACAGAAGCTCCAGGAAGAATCATGATTTTTGTATTCCAAAACCTTCCTAAAGAAGAAAGTATCCAAATCCTCATTAATTGAGTGACTGCAAACACAGTGAAAAGTGGCAACAAAAATATAGATAGCCCTCGATTTAACAAAGTGAATTCGAGTAATAGGCTAATAAAAAACCCAACATGCATGGCAACCATAAATGGATAATGACGTTTTCCCACTTCATACCCACCTTGAGATTTAATCCAATCTTCATTTCGTTTGGCTATAAACAATTCAACAACACGCTGAATGATGACAAATCCGAAAATAACTAAAAAAACGAGTACATTTATGCCCATTTTAATAGCACCAATTCGCCACTGAATCCTGGTCCCAATGCGGTTAATAACCCAATATCACCACTACTTTTCTTCTGCTTCATAAATTCTTCTAACACATATAAAACGGTTGGGGAAGACATATTGCCATGGTTCTTTAACACTTCTCTTGATACATTTGTTTTGCTCGAATCTAATCCCAAAGCTTTTTCATACGCTGCTAACACTTTTTTTCCGCCCGGATGGGCAATGAAGTGATCAATCTGTTCAGCAGTGATTTCATGCTCGGTTAAAAATTCGGTGACAAAAGGTTCTAGCCACTTTTCAATAATAGATGGAATGCTTTTCGAAAAGACTACATGCAGACCATCATTTTTCATATTCCAACCCATGACGTTTTCAGAATTTGCCATTGTTTTAGAAGAGGTCGCGACAAAACTTGGTAGAGACTCACTCGATGAGACTTCCACTTCATCTCCGCAAACTAATGCACAGGCAACTCCATCCGCAAATAATGATGCCCCTATCAAATTGCTTTTTGTGTAGTCATTCGGCTGGAATGTTAAGCTACAAAGTTCTACACATAGAACAAGTACTTTCGCTTTTGGATAAGCGAGACAATATTCAAATGCACGGCTCAAGCCAGATGCTCCTCCAGCACATCCCAATCCCCAAATCGGAATTCGTTTGACATAATCCGAAAATGGTAACTGGTTTAAAATACGAGCTTCAATGCTAGGAGTTGAAAATCCAGTACTCGAAATGAAGAAAATTCCGTCAATTTCTGACGGGTGTATTGGTTGTTTTAGGAAAATAGAATTGTTTAAACAAGCATGGACTGCTAACGACCCATACGAAGTTGCTAATTCAATATATAGACGATTGCGTTCTTCTAAATCATGTGGCTGTTCGAACCACTCCATCGGTACACAAAACTGCCTTGATTCTATTTCACCGTTTTCAAAAACTTTTAACATTCTGTCAAGGTCTGCATAGTGATCGGTAAATAAATGCTTTAATAATGTAGCGGCGTCGTTTTGAGAGTATGAATAGGGTGGTTTATATGAACTAATTGAATGGATTTGGGGCATACAAATTCTCCTTATATGTTGCAATAATATTTTCAGCTTTTCCATATAGAAGAAGATATATTCAAAAAAACCTAATGGAATCTAGCAAAGCTAGTCCGTTAGGTTTTATATTTACTTAGTTTTTTCTAATGCTAATATAAACGGCGCAAGATTTACTTGATTTATAAATTCATATTTTAAGACTTGAATTGAGGATTGAGGCAGTTGACTTACATACTGGAGTAGGCCATCACGTTCGATATCTCCACCTTCATGACCATGGTAGACAACAATAACGATAATCCCACCAACTTTAAGTAAATTGAGACAAGCTTCAATTGCCATGACAGTGGTATCAGGTTTAGTAATGGTGGAATGACTAGCACCAGGTAAGTACCCGAGATTGAAGACAGCGGCTGAAATTTCTTGATTTACATATTTGGATATGTGTTCATGTCCGTCTAGAATTACGGATGTTTGATTACTAAAGTCTACAAGTTTTTGCTTTGTTGAATCAATCGCAGATTGCTGTATGTCAAAAGCGTAGACATGGCCAGTTTTCCCAACTAGTTTAGCAAGGAATAGGGTATCATGCCCATTTCCTGCAGTACCATCAATCACCATGTCACCTTCAGAAACGACTTTTTGTAACAAGGTTTTAGAATAGGAAAGAACTCGTTCTAAACTCATTCGGTTTTCACTCCTTTAAAAAGAAGTTTACCATGATTTCATAGAGTAGCTTAAGTCTATTAATTTCGGAATAATCTTTGTTTTTAAGACATCTTGTTGTCCTTCATTAAATAGAATACAATTATTTTGGATTTCGAAATAATGGAGGAAGATAGATGCCAAAAAGTGTTTGGCTGCTAATCATTGGAATGCTTGTAAATGTTACAGGTAATTCATTTTTATGGCCTTTAAATACAATATATTTGCATGATCATTTAGGGAAAAGTTTATCGGTAGCAGGCTTAGTATTGATGGCTAACGCAGGAGCGGGAATCGTCGGTAATTTACTCGGTGGTTATTTATTCGACAGAATTGGTGGTTACAAATCAATCATGCTAGGAATCACCATAACTATTATTGGCTTAACCGGTTTGACGATCTGGCACGGTTGGCCACATTATGTCTGGTTTCTTACCATCATGGGGTTTAGTGGGGGAATTGTCTTTCCGAGTATGTATGCGATGGTGGGTACTGCTTGGCCTGAGGGCGGACGTAAAGCATTTAATGCCATTTACCTTGCACAAAACTTAGGTGTTGCAATCGGACCAGCGGTAGCTGGTATCATAGCCGATTATAGTTTTGACTATATATTTGTTGCTAATTTAGGCATGTATGTCGTGTTCTTCTTTATTGCATTAATAGGTTATCGGAAATTTAATATAGCACCTGATAGACATACTTCAGTTATTAATGAAGGGAAAAAGATTAAAAATAAAGCACCATTTTACGCATTGTTAATTGTAACAAGTGGCTATCTAATTTGTTGGTTAGTTTATGTACAGTGGCAATCAACCATTGCAACATATACTCAAGAGTTAGGTATTACACTGAAGCAATATAGTTTGTTATGGACAATCAACGGTTTACTAATATTAGCTGCACAACCTGTCATACAGCCGATTGTGAAGCGTTTAGAACATCGTATAAAGGCTCAATTGGTTTTGGGAATTGTCATTATGATGATTTCGTTTGTTGTTGTAGGTTACGCAGATGCATTTTCAATGTTTGTTACGTCAATGGTTATTCTAACTATTGGTGAGATGTTTGTTTGGCCAGCTGTGCCAACATTAGCTAGTCAATTAGCGCCAAAAGGTAGAGAAGGTTTCTATCAAGGAGTTGTAAATAGTACAGCCACGGTTGGAAGGATGCTAGGACCATTCTTTGGGGGCGTACTAGTAGACCTTTATGGAATGACCGCTATGTTCTTAATATTAACGTCATTCATGGCATTAGCCATTATTCCTAGTCTTATATATGATCGACCACTAAAGAAAATGGAGAATCTCGACTAGGTGCTTAATGTAAGTTTATGGATAAAGAAGCTGGAATCATAATTTCTTCAAGTTCCTATTAGTAATTACTCTATTTTTATATCAAGATATGAAGCAAATCAGTGGAGACTCCAGCTGGATAAGCGAAGGACCGAAATCCACTCGGACATTAAGTCCGAGTTAGTTCGGTGCTAGCCCGCGGAAAGCGTAGCTGATTTCCGGAATATCACGGATCATACTTAATCTTAAATTATTCTTTAACGGAGAGTCCTCCTTAGACTCTTCGTTTTTTGCATATTTTCAGATACTTTGGGAAAATAGAATAGAACGAATCGTGAGGTAGGGTGAATCAACATGAAATCTGTTTTTCAACAATTACCGGAATCTGTACTGACTCAAATTCTTGAAAATGCTTTTCAATGGTTTGTAGTGGTTGATAAAGAGTGTCGGATTCTATATATCAATGAAGATTATTGCCGTTTCTTAGAAGTTTCTAGAGACAAAGCTATTGGTCAACCGGTTGATCAAGTCATTGAAAATACTCAAATGCATGAAGTAGTTAAGTCAGGAAAAGCGCATGTGGCTTCTCCGCACTATATTAAAGGCACGTACATGCTAGCCAACCGTGTACCACTAATTGTAGACGGAGAGATTGTTGGAGCTTTCGGGAGTGTGGTTTTCCGAGATATGACCGATTGGAAAAAGTTAAGTTCTCATGTTCGTACCACAATGGATAAAATCACGATGAATTCCAATGAATCTAATCAAAAATCATACCGATTAGAAGATATTAAAGGAAGTTCACAAGCGATTCGCTCGATTAAAGAAACGATTCAAATGATTGCCCCAAGTGATTTATCCGTTTTAGTAGAAGGAGAAAGTGGAACCGGTAAGGAACTATTTGCTCAAAGTATCCATGAACGTTCGGAACGATCTGATCTGCCGTTTGTCAAAATTAATTGTGCCGCGATTCCATCTGAACTACTTGAGGCAGAAATTTTTGGTTCTTTTTCAGAGTCAAAAAATCAGTATCGCAAAGGCCGTTTTGAGCAAGCTGACAATGGCACGCTTTTTATTGACGAAATAGGAGCAATGCCACTTACTGTTCAAGCCAAACTACTTCGCGCTATTCAAGAGGGAGAAATTGAGCCGTTAGGTGCTCAACAAAGCATTCGAGTAAATGTGCGAATTTTAGCTGCAACAAATAAGCCATTAGAAACGCTGATCGAGCAAGGGAAGTTTAGGGAAGATTTGTATTATCGTATTCAAGCCATTACTTTACGCATTCCCCCGTTGCGTGAGCGAATGGAAGATTTTACGGAACTTGCAAATACTTTTTTACAGCAATTCATATTAAAGGCTGGGAAGCGTAGACTTGTATTAGCTAGTCAAACAAGAGATTATTTACAATCCTATCATTGGCCAGGAAATGTTCGAGAATTACAAAACGTTATTCAAGCTGCTGTTTATTTGGCAGATAATGAGACCATTGAACCTTCTGCATTGCCAGACACACTTAAACAATATCGCACAAATCGGTTTAATGAGACTAGTAATCTTCAAGCTGCAATTGAACAACTTGAAAGAGCAATGATTCAAGAAGCAATGCTAATTGATGCTGATAAAAAAGTGGTAGCTAAGCGTCTAGGCTTAAGTAGATCGACACTTTATGAAAAAATAAAAAAATATAACTTATGACCTATTTCCGTAAAATCGGACTTAATTCCGAAAAAACGGACTAATAAAAATGGTGGAATAAACAAAGTAAAAAACTATATTGCTATAAAATCCAGAAAATCGGACTGATATGAGATAAAACCAGACAAAATGTTGTCACAACTACTATTGCGTGAATATTATTGTTCTGTTTTAATAACTATTGAAAGCGCTTTTATACAAAAATTTAAACGATTTCTTGTAAGGAGGAAAACCCATGAAGCCAATCTATTCTTCTGCAGAAGAGGCTGTACAACATATTCAAGATGGAGCCACATTAATGGTCGGAGGTTTCGGACTTGTAGGAATACCAGAGACGTTAATTTTAGCTTTAGTTGAAAAAGGAGTTAAAGATTTAACGGTTATCTCAAATAATTGTGGCGTTGACGAATGGGGTCTTGGACTTTTATTAAAAAATAAACAAATAAAAAAGATGATTGGTTCATATGTTGGTGAAAACAAAGAATTCGAGCGCCAAGTTTTATCTGGCGAAATCGAAGTTGAATTGACACCTCAAGGAACTTTAGCAGAAAAAATCCGCGCTGGCGGAGCTGGGATTCCAGCATTCTTTACACCTGCAGGGGTTGGGACAACCGTTGCTGAAGGCAAAGAAATTCGTGTGTATGATGGAAAAGAGTACGTTCTTGAAGAAGCTTTACGAGCTGATTTTGCACTTGTTCGTGCAGCGAAAGCTGATAAGTTTGGAAACTTAGTCTATAACAAAACGGCGCAAAACTTTAATCCGATGATGGCTGCTGCAGGTAAATTTACGATTGCAGAAGTAGAAGAAATTGTTGAAACGGGAGATATTGATCCTAATACCGTACAAACACCTAGCATCTATGTGCAGGGTATTCTACAAGCGAGACAAGAAAAACGGATAGAGCGACTAACGACGCGTTCATAGAATTGGAGGAGACAAGCTATGGGAACAGTAAATGTCAGAGAGCGTATAGCAATTCGAGCAGAACAAGAGATCGAAGATGGAAACTATGTCAACTTAGGTATCGGAATGCCAACATTGGTTGCGAATTACATATCACCTAATAAGACTGTGGTTCTTCAATCAGAAAATGGTCTATTAGGTATTGGACCATATCCTACTGAAGATGAAGTGGATCCAGATTTGATTAACGCAGGAAAAGAAACAGTTACAACAATTCCAGGATCAGCCTTTTTCACAAGTGCAGAATCTTTTGCCATGATTCGTGGTGGGCATGTGGATGTTGCAATTCTAGGTGGAATGGAAGTATCTGAAAAGGGTGACCTTGCTAACTGGATGATCCCAGGGAAAATGATTAAAGGTATGGGTGGAGCTATGGATTTAGTTCACGGTGCCAAAAAAATCATTGTGATCATGGATCATGTTGCAAAAGACGGTTCAGCAAAAATTAAAAAGCAATGTGATTTACCGTTAACAGGTAAGGGTGTGGTTAACAAAATTATTACGGAACGTGCACTAATTGAAGTAACACCTAATGGTTTAGTTTTGAAGGAAGTTTTTGAGGGATTCACTGTTCAAGACGTCATTGATTCTACAGATGCTTCTTTAAATATTGATGATGTAAAAGAAAACGTCTAATAAAATTTCGGGGGAAATTTATTCATGGATACTAGTGTTGTATTGAGCATGATCGGACTTATTGGTGGACTTGCTTTACTAATCTTTTTAACACTTAAAGGTGTTAACATTCTTATTGGCGGACCTATCTCTGCTTTATTTGTTGCTGTAATGAGTGGGTTGCCTTTATTCCCTCAGTTAGTTGAAGAGGGTGCGGCAAACTTTGTTACTAGTTATATGACTGGTTTTACATCATTCATTTTAGCTTGGTACTTAATGTTCTTACTTGGAGCTGTTTTCGGTAAAGTAATGGAAGACAGTGGAGCTGCCGATTCAGTAGCTAAATGGTTTGTTGGCAAATTAGGTATGAAGTACACAGTCCTTGCACTTGTATTAGCTTGTGCTGTTTTAACTTACGGTGGAGTTAGTTTGTTCGTTGTAGCATTCTCGGTTTATCCGATGGCTATTTCATTATTTAAACAAGCTGATTTACCACGACGTTTTATTCCAGCTACATTAGCTTTAGGTTCTGTAACTTTCACTATGACATCAGCAGGTTCTCCAGAAATTCAAAACTGGATTCCAATCCAATTCTTAGGCACAACACATACGGCTGGTTGGGAAGTTAGTATAATCGTTGCTGCATTCATGGCCGTGTTTGGTTACTGGTGGTTGAAGAAACTTATCAACAAAGCTGTTAATAAGGGCGAGCGCTTTATCGATCGTGATACGGATCCAACATTTGACGTTACAAGACC
This sequence comes from Paenisporosarcina sp., assembly GCA_041605715.1. Taxonomy (GTDB): domain Bacteria; phylum Bacillota; class Bacilli; order Bacillales_A; family Planococcaceae; genus Paenisporosarcina. The sequence continues at coordinate 49,494 of JBFIXW010000002.1, read as the reverse complement.
ATTACCAAATCCTTTCTTAGCAATGATTCCATTATTAGTCGTACTTATTATTTCATTCATTTTCCATGATTCATTAAAGCAATCCGCTTTAATTGTTGCTTTACTAGGCGGTATTATTGCCACATTTATCGTTAGTTGGAAATACTTTAAAGCTCCTTGGGAAGCAGTATCAGCGGGAACAATCGGTGCGATTATCGCAATCGGTAATACAGCCGCAGTTGTTGGTTTCGGTGGCGTTGCTAAATCGGTGCCAGCATTCCAAGTAGCGGTTGATGCAATGACAAACATTCCTGGTTCTCCTTTAATTGGAGCAGCAGTAGCAGTATCCGTTATTGCAGGTATGACCGGTTCAGCTTCTGGTGGTCAAGCAATTGCGTTACCATTATTGGCTCCTGGATATATGGATGCAGGTGTTAACCCTGAAGCGTTACACCGTGTTGTAGCGATTTCATCTGGTGCCCTTGATTCACTTCCACATAATGGATATGTTGTAACGACAATTCACTCTATCTGTGGTGAGAAATATAGTGCAGCTTACTGGGCTGTAGCAGCAACAACAGTTATAACACCAGTAATCGGTGTGATTATTGCCATCGTATTATTCTCATTCGGCTTTGGACTTTAATTAATCAAATTCAGCCGCCTCGTGCGGCTGATTTTTTTGGAGGGACATATAATGGTAAACGACAAAGTTTTATTTATAACAGGTGCTGCACAAGGAATTGGGTTTGAAATTGCACGTGAATTTTCTAAAGCGGGTGCAAAGGTTGTCTTAACTGATTTGAATGAGGAAAAAGTGAAAGCAGCAGCTGCATCTCTAGGTTCGGATGCGATTGGTTTAAAGTGCGATGTTACAATAGAAGAAGATATTATTCAATCTATTGATGCAACAATTGCTCATTTTGGTAGATTGGATATTTTAATCAACAATGCTGGGATGCAACATGTAGCCATGCTTGAGGATTTCCCGACTGAACGTTTTGAATTACTCATAAAGATCATGCTAACAGCTCCATTTATTGCCACGAAAAATGTTCTTCCACATATGCGAAAACAAGGTTTTGGACGAATAATAAATATGGCTTCAATTAATGGATTAGTTGGATTTGCAGGTAAAGCAGCTTATAATTCTGCTAAACATGGTGTTATTGGCCTAACAAAAGTAGCTGCGTTAGAAACTGCAGCGGATGGAATTACGGTCAATGCCGTTTGTCCGGGTTACGTAGATACGCCACTTGTTCGTAATCAGCTTCAAGATTTAGCGACTACGCGAAAAGTTCCACTTGAGTCTGTTTTAGAGGAAGTTATCTATCCGTTAGTTCCTCAAAAACGATTATTAGATGTGAAAGAAATTGCTGACTTGACTCTATTCTTATCGAGTGAACAGGCAAAAGGAATGACTGGGCAAGCTGTCGTCTTAGATGGTGGATATACTGTTCAATAAATTCTTGTACTTTTTCCATACTTCGATTACAATGAAAAACAATAGTGTTTGACCGTGAAGAGGAATAGTAAATAATTTTGTGTTTGTAGAGAGCTGACGGTTGGTGAAAGTCAGTATCACAATTTATCGAACTCGCCTTGGAGTCAGCATTGGTGAAGGAATAGTAACCGGTGCCGTTTTCCGCGTTAAGGAAACAAGTTGAGCAATTGTATGATTGCTAATTTGGGTGGTACCGCGGGAGTATGCGTATAACTCTCGTCCCTTAGTCTTTTTTGACTATTGGGACGAGAGTTTTTTTATTTTCAAAAGGAGGAAAACACATGAACTTTAATCATCAACAGATCGAACAAAAATGGCAAGCTTATTGGGAGCAAAATCATACGTTTAAGACAGGGGAAGACGCATCTAAACCGAAGTTTTACGCATTAGATATGTTCCCATTTCCTTCAGGTGCAGGTTTACATGTAGGTCATCCAGAAGGATATACCGCAACTGATATTTTAAGCCGATTTAAACGCATGCAAGGATACAATGTATTACATCCGATGGGTTGGGATGCATTCGGATTACCTGCAGAGCAATATGCTTTAGATACAGGAAATGATCCTGCAGAATTTACAGCGAAAAACATTGCAACATTTAAACGTCAAATACAAGAACTTGGATTTTCGTATGACTGGGACCGTGAAATCAATACAACTGATCCTTCTTATTACAAATGGACGCAATGGATTTTCCTTCAGCTTCATAAAAAGGGATTAGCTTACGTTGACGAAGTAGCTGTAAACTGGTGCCCGGCTTTAGGGACTGTTTTGGCGAATGAAGAAGTAATTGACGGAAAATCTGAGCGTGGAGGACATCCAGTAGAAAGACGCCCAATGAAGCAGTGGATGTTGAAAATCACAGCTTATGCGGATCGTTTAATTGAAGATTTGGATGACTTGGATTGGCCGGATAGCATTAAAGATATGCAAAGAAACTGGGTTGGACGTTCTGAAGGTGCAGAATTAACATTTAAAATTGCCGATACAGATTATACATTCAAAGTCTTTACAACGCGTCCTGATACAATTTTTGGCGCTACTTATGCTGTTTTAGCGCCAGAGCATGCATTAGTAAAAGAGATTACAACTTCTGAGAATAAAGAAGCAGTTACTAAATATATCGATTCAGTTAAATTGAAAAGTGATTTAGAGAGAACGGATCTTGCAAAACACAAAACTGGTGAATTCACTGGTGCATACGCAATAAATCCAGTGAATGGTGAAAAGATGCCAATATGGATTGCTGATTATGTACTTGCAACGTATGGTACGGGAGCAATCATGGCGGTACCAGCACATGATGAGCGTGATTATGAATTTGCTACGCAATTTAATTTGCCAATTGTTGAAGTTGTCGAAGGTGGCGATATTCAAAAAGAAGCTTACGCTGGTGAAGGTGCACACATCAATTCGGACTTCTTAAACGGCTTAGAAAAAACAGAAGCGATTGAAAAAGCAATTGCTTGGTTTGAAGAAAACGGTACAGGAGAAAAGAAAGTAACTTATCGTTTGCGTGACTGGTTATTTAGTCGTCAACGTTATTGGGGTGAACCGATTCCAGTAATTCACTGGGAAGATGGCTCGATTACTGCTGTTGAAGAATCTGAACTTCCTTTAATTTTACCGAAAGCAACAGATATCAAACCGAGTGGAACTGGTGAATCACCACTTGCTAAAATTGATGAATGGGTTAATGTTGTCGATCCGAAGACAGGTATGAAAGGTCGTCGTGAAACGAATACAATGCCAAACTGGGCAGGAAGCTGCTGGTATTACTTGCGTTATATCGATCCTAAGAATGATCAAGCAATTGCAGATCCAGAATTGATTAAACAATGGTTACCTGTAGACATCTATATCGGAGGAGCAGAGCATGCTGTGCTTCACTTGTTATATGCTCGTTTCTGGCACAAAGTATTGTACGATATCGGTGTCGTGCATACAAAAGAACCTTTCCAAAAGCTATTTAATCAAGGTATGATTTTAGGTGAAAATAACGAAAAAATGTCTAAATCAAAAGGGAATGTCGTGAACCCAGATGATATCGTAGCAAGTCATGGTGCCGATACATTACGTCTATACGAGATGTTTATGGGACCACTAGATGCATCGATCGCATGGTCTGAAAATGGATTAGATGGCGCTCGTCGCTTCTTAGATCGCATTTGGCGCTTGTTTATGAATGAAGACGGTACTGTAAGCAATAAAATCGTTGATTCTAATGACGGAACGCTAGAAAAAGTCTATCATCAAACTGTTAAAAAAGTGACAGAGGACTATGAAGGGATTCGCTTTAACACAGCTATTTCTCAAATGATGGTATTCATAAATGAAGCCTATAAAGCGAAATCAGTGCCAATGGAATATGCAAAAGGTTTTGTCCAAATACTAGCTCCAGTAGCCCCTCATTTATCTGAAGAATTGTGGGAAAAATTTGGCGCGAATGAAACAATTTCATATGTGCAATGGCCGATATATGATGAGTCCAAATTAGTTGAAAATGAAATCGAAATGGTGATTCAAGTTAACGGGAAAGTTCGAACGAAGATTGTCGTTAGCAAAGATCTTTCAAAAGACGAACTTGAAAAAGCTGTTTTGGCTGATGAAAAAGTAAAAGAAATTCTTGAAGGCAAAGAAATGAAAAAATTAATCGCCATTCCAGGCAAATTAGTTAACATGGTCATTGTGTAATGGAAGCAATTCATGTCGTTGTCATCATTGTAATAGCAGCATTTTCATGGAAGCTCTTTAGTATTCTGCGTCAAAAGGAAATATCTAAAGGCGGTAAAAGAATGGCTATTAGTTTATATGTCTTTACTCTGATTTCATTAGCAGTTGCGCTATATTTCGGTTAACTATTTAAGAATCCTCTTGTCTCATGAAATTGGGATAAGAGGATTTTTTTCTGTTTTGATTTAGTGAATGATCGATTAGTTAAAAATTAAGCCAACTTGGTTAGAATTTTAGCGTTCTCAGTTCGAAAAATAGCATTCTTGGTTAGAAATATCGCCATCTCAGTTGTAATTGTTATCTAAGCCCGATCGCTGAAGAAGGCAACCCAACAGGAAAGGCTGCGAAAGTGAAGCGCGCAGCCCAAGTTTAGCCCTGCCCGCTCCGCTTGGCAGGTGTTTCAGTGAGTGAATAGTTGCTCAGTTAGAAGATTGGCAATCCCAGTTAGAATTATGATGTTCTCAGTTAGAAAAAATCCATTCTTGGTTAGAATGATCGCCATCTCAGTTGTAATTGTCATATAATCCCAATCTCAGACGAAGGTAACCCAACAGAAAAGGCTGCAAAAGCGGAGCGTGCAGTCCCAATTAGCCCTGCCCGCTACGCTTGGCAGGTGTTTCAGTTGGTGAATGATCGCTCAGTTAGAAATTTGGCAATCTCAGTTAGAATTATGATGTTCTCAGTTAGAAAAAATCCATTCTTGGTTAGAATGATCGCCATCTCAGTTGTAATTGTCATAGAATCCCAATCTCAGACGAAGGTAACCCAACAGAAATGGCTGCGAAAGTGAAGCGCGCAGCCCCAATTAGCCCTGCCCGCTCCGCTTGGCAGGTGTTTCTGTTGGTGAATGATCGCTCAGTTAAAGATTTAGCAGTCTTGGTTAGAATTTTAGCGTTCTCAGTTCGAAAAATAGCATTCTTGGTTAGAAATATCGCCATCTCAGTTGTAATTGTGGTTCTTCAATCCTCTTTTCTGGAAACAATTGGGCTTTCGCTCATAGAAATCGAATTTGAGTGAAAGGTCTGCGTATGAAAGAGGAAGATCGACGATTGAAAGAGAAAGATTATCGTATGAAAGAGCAAGATCATTAATCGTAAGAGAAGTCACTATAAAAAGCGAAAAACCCGTCAAAGTGTAGTTGCAACTTTAACGGGTTAAACTATTATCTTCTTAATAATTTACTGGTACATATGGGAAAGTTTTAGCATGTTGAGCTGCACTCATGCCAGCAATTTTTCCTGTTACCAAGGCGGCAGTTATATTGTATCCTCCTGTGTAGCCATGAATGTCTAAGATTTCTCCGCAGAAATAAAGACCATTCTTTTTCTTTGACGCCATCGTCTTTGGTTCGATTTCTTTTACAGAAACACCACCACCGGTCACAAAAGCTTTTTCAATAGGTTGTGTACCGTTTACTTCCATCGTAAATGCATTAAGCAGTGAAGCTAAATTACGCACTTTTTCATTTGGCAATGTCGCTCCAATATCGTTTCCGTCAATGCCCGCACGTTGCAGTAAGAATAATAACCAACGTTCAGGCGCGACGCCTTTCCAAACGTTTTTGATTGCTTTTTTTGGCTCGTCCTTCATCATTTTAACGAGCATTTGAAAAGCCGATTCATTATTTTCAGTAGGTAATGAATCAATGACCATTTGTACTGGTTTTTCTCCATTTTTCATACGTTCTTTCACAACGTATTGACTACAACGAAGAATAGCCGGTCCACTTAAACCAAAATGTGTGAACAACATGTCCATTTGATGTGTCACAAGGATTTTTCCTTTTTTATTTAAAACGGATACAGCCACATCACGTAAAGCTAATCCTTGAAGTTCTTTTGAACGGATGAATTTCTCATCTGAGAGAAGGGGAACTTCCGTAGGATATAAAGTCGTTATTGTATGACCAGCTTGTTTAGCCCATGGATATCCGTCCCCAGTGGAACCTGTTTGTGGAACTGCTTTACCGCCTACAGCAAGTACTATGGCCCTACTTGAAATTTCTTCGCCACTTTTAAGTCGAACACCCGTTATCTTTTCTTCGTCCATTAATAGTTTCGCAACAGTTCTTTCGAATAAAACCTCTACCTTTAATTTATCTAATTGACGAATAAGGGTATCAACAACATCCTGTGCTCGGTTCGAGACGGGAAACATACGTCCGTGATCTTCCTCTTTTAATTCAACACCTAAGCCTTCAAAAAACGTAATAATGTCTTCGTTATTAAAAACAGAGAAGGGGCTATATAAAAATCGACCGTTACCAGGAATATGCTTTACAATTTCTTCTTGAGATAAACGATTTGTTACATTGCAGCGACCGCCACCTGAAATGGCAAGCTTTTTACCAAGTTTTGTTCCTTTTTCGAGTAATAAGACTTTTTTACCTATTTCACCTGCAGCAATTGCAGCCATCAATCCAGAGGGTCCGCCTCCTACAATAATTACATCGTACATATGTCCACACACTTTCTTTTCTTTTTCTTTATTATAAACCATTTGTGGTTTTGATGTCTGAGGAGTAAAATACCATGTAGATTGTAAATTTTAGAAGTCAGGAAGTAACTCATGTCAAATAATTTATATAAAGGAACAGCCATTTTAACACTTGGTTTGTTTCTCTCAAAAATACTCGGTGTAATTTACATCATTCCATTCTACGCAATGGTTGGAGAAGATAATATTGGTCTCTATCAATATGCTTATATTCCATATAATTTGATGCTGGCAGTGGCTATTTCAGGAGCACCATTAGCTTTCTCTAGATTTGTATCTAAATATAATACGCTTGGGGACTTTCATACCGGACGTAATTTATTAAGATCCGGATTGCTAACCATGATGGTCACAGGTTTTTTATCATTTCTTTTCTTATATTTTTTTGCAGAGCCTTTAGCTGCATTATCCATTGATAAGGATGAAGAAATTTACTCGGTCACTGATGTTAAAGAAGCTATTCAATGGGTTAGTTTTGCTTTAATTGTTGTGCCTTTTATGAGCTTATTAAGAGGATTCTTCCAAGGGTATAGCTATATGATGCCCACAGCCGTATCACAATTAATCGAACAAATTGTTCGTATCATTTTCTTGCTAGGTGGAGCCTTTGTAGTTATTAATTTAATGGACGGATCACCTAAGCTTGCTATTCAAGTGGCTGTATTATCCGCATTTGTCGGTGCAATCGGCGGGTTAGTTGTCCTTTATTATTATTGGAAACGTAAGAAACCAGAATACGACCACTTGTTAACAACTTCAACAACTTCACATGATGTGAGTTTAAAAGATATGTATAAAGAAATTCTTGTTTATGCAGTACCGGTTGTTTTCTTGGGGGTTGCTAATCCATTATTTCAATTTGTGGATTTATTAACGTTTAATCGTGCAATGGATTCCGCGTTAGATTTTGATTACTTAGGCGTTTTAAACCTAACAGCTCACAAGTTAGTTATGATTCCGGTTATGCTTGCCACTGGATTTTCTATGGCACTTATTCCATTAGTAACAAAGTATTTCACGATGAATGAACACGAACAGCTATCACAAACATTGGATAAGACGTTCCAATTATTATATTTCTTAACTTTACCGGCAGTAGTAGGAATGACGGTTCTCGCTAATGAGTTGTATCATTTCTTTTATGAACCTAGCAAGATCGGGTCAGATATTCTTGCACATTACTTACCGGTAGCCATCTTGTTTAGTTTATTCCCAGTCACTGCGGCGATTCTTCAGGGAATTAATCAGCAAAAATGGATTATTTTAAATTTATTAGTTGGTTTATTAATTAAATTAGCAATAAACATTCCATTGATTAATTTATGGGAAACAAATGGGGCAATAGCCGCAACCATTATTGGGTATACTGTAGCTATTTTCATGAATTTTGCAGTACTTGTTACTACTCAAAACTATCGATCTAAACTATTAGTAAGAAGAATCATACTAATTACTGCTATCAATGTATTAATGCTAATTTCAGTAGCACTAACTAGAATGTTTTTAATCCAGTTCATGCCGGCCGATTCAAAACTTTCTGCTTTACTTATCATATTGATCGTAGGGGTCGTAGGCGGTCTCGTGTATGGTGCAATTAGTATCCGTCTTGGAATTGCACAAAAATTATTTGGTGAACGCTTAACGAAGTATACAAGGAAATTTGGTTTTTAAGGTGGGACATTATGCGGCTAGATAAACTTTTATCCAATATGGGATATGGCTCTAGAAAAGAAATAAAAATCATCGTAAAATCTAAGGCAGTAGAAGTTAATGGGAAAGTCGCAAAAGATGTATCGATGCATGTAGACAGTGAAAAGGATGACATTCTCATTTCAGGAGAGAAGGTAATTTACACAGAGTTTATATATTTAATGATGAATAAACCACCTGGTGTCATTTCAGCTACAGAAGATAAAAAGGATCAGACGGTAATTGATTTACTAGAGCCTATCGATAAACACTTCCAACCTTTTCCGGTTGGAAGGTTAGACAAGGATACAGAAGGCTTACTTCTTATTACAAATGATGGCCACTTAACTCATCAGTTGTTGTCACCCAAAAAACATGTGCCAAAATTATACTTTGCTGAAATTGATGGAATGGTGACAGAAGAGGATATCTTGAAGTTTAAGGAAGGAATCATACTTGAAGATGGTTATTTAACCAAGCCTGGTGATCTTACTATTCTGCGTAGTGGTGAAACATCAGAGATAGAATTAATCATCACGGAAGGTAAATTTCATCAAGTGAAACGAATGTTTGAAGCAGTTGGAAAGCGAGTGACATACTTGAAGCGCCTGAAGATGGGTTCACTTGAATTAGATTCAACATTGAAACTGGGTCATTATAGACCATTAACTGAAAAAGAGTTAGCAGACCTTAAGCCAAAAGAATAAATAATCACAAAAACACAGCTTACACTCGTAATAATGAGTGCAAGCTGTGTTTTTTATACAGGATTTCTAAGATGTCATTCTTACTCGCTTACTCGTCGTTGTCCATCTGCCTCGACTTGGGCTGCTAATTAAGTCATTAAAGGCTAACACGTTCAAATCTCTTTGAACGGTGCGAGGAGTGATGCCGAATTCATCGACAAGATCTTGTGTCGTAACAATTCCATGATCTAGAATGTACATATACACATCTTTAATTCGATTGAGCATCCGATCAGTAGTTGGTTTCATTTGTAGAACCACTCCTTCATCTTATGTTCTCTTGGCAAAGACTAGCGGACGACATGAAGTTTCTAATAGAAACAGGTGTTTAAGTAACTTGTCTTAGACATCCCCTTTTCTATATTGTTCGTCAAATGGTTATCTGACAATTCAATTATAACGGATTATCACTATTTTCTCTATAAATATCTCTAAATTTAACGAAATCTTTACATAAACATTACCAAAATGACCGAACGATACGATCAAATTTGTGATTATCATTCGCTTTATTGAATTTCTACTACTAATTTTTAGAGAAAAGTGTAGAATAGCTTTAAGTAATATGGAGGGTGGTTTTTTCGAATGGATTGGATGAAAGAAGCACAAAATCGACAAGATGAATTAATTTTAGACCTACAACAACTCATACAAATACCAAGTGTGTTGGATGAGTCATTAGCTAATGAAGATTATCCATTTGGACCTGAACCATATCGGGCTTTAAAATGGTTACTTGATAAAGGTGAAAAAGAAGGAATGATCGTTAAAGATGTAGACCATATGGCTGGACATATCGAAATGGGTGAGGGAGAAGAAATTCTTGGCATTTTGGGTCATGTAGATGTGGTTCCTGCAGGAAATGGCTGGACATACCCACCATTTGAAGGAACAGTAGTAGGGAATAAACTATTTGGTCGAGGATCAATTGATGATAAAGGTCCAACAATGGCTGCATGGATGGCTATGAAAATGGTGAAGGATGCCGGTATTCAGTTAGACAAACGTGTACGGTTAATCATTGGGACGGATGAAGAAAGTGGATTCCGCTGTGTGGAGCGATACTTCCAAAAAGAAGTCATGCCAACTATTGGCTTTGCTCCGGATGCGGATTTTCCAATTATTAATGCTGAAAAAGGGATTTCAACTCTCCGTTTTTCATTCCAGACCGATAACACGAACGAGGAAATTCAATCGTTTGCATCAGGGAAGCGAACGAATATGGTTCCTGATTTTGCAGAAGCCGTATTCATACATGATGATCCAAACTTAGGTAAAACATTTGAGCAGTTTTTGCTTACCAATAAAGTCAAAGGATCTGTCACATCTAAGCATAACGAGTGGCACTTTTCGCTAGAAGGTAAATCAGCACATGCCATGGAACCTGATGATGGTGTGAATGCCGCGATATATCTTGCGAAGTTCCTTGCAGAATATGTAACAACATCGGGTTCAAAGAAATTTATCGATTTTCTAGTAAATTCTTTTTGGAAAGATTCGAGAGGACATGCCATTGGATTAGCATTTACCGACGAAATGTCGGGTGATACTACGCTAAATGCAGGTGTCATCGCTTTTGATGGGAAAATGGGTACTATTGATGTTAGCCTACGCTATTCGGTAAGTTATACATTTGAAGAGAAATTGACACATTGCCAAACAGCTGTCAATGAACAAGGAATCGCCGTAGATGTACTGTCCAACTCAAAACCTCATTACGTGGAGGAGTCGGACGAGTTAATTCAAAGCTTAAAGAAAGTATATGAACGTCAAACGGGTGAACCCGCTGCATTGCTAGCTATTGGTGGTGGAACTTATGCAAGAGTGTTAGAAAAAGGTGTGGCATTTGGGATGTTATTCCCTGGAGAAAAAGATGTTGCTCATCAACTTGATGAATTTGTAGATATTCAAAACCTCATAAAATCTGCAGCGATTTATGCGGATGCAATTTGTGAATTAGCTGCTAAAAAATAAAGCTATGATACACGAAAAATGTGAGAATCTATTTCGTTTGTGAATCTATAAAGCTACATTATTTATTGGAATTAACAAAATAACCTCAAAAATTAGAGTAATACACGAAAGAAGGATTTAGCATGTCAATCATTTTATGGAACAACCAATTAATAAATGAAGAAGAAATCAATATTTCGAAAGAAGATCGTGGCTATCAATTTGGTGACGGAATTTATGAAGTCATTCGTGTATATGATGGTTCCATGTATACTGCAAAAGAACATATTGATCGGTTATATGAAAGTGCGGACAAAATTAGACTGATCATTCCACATACAAAAGATGTATTCCACAAAATGATGTATGACTTGATTGAAGCGAATGAGGTTGTTACGGGACAAGTGTATGTTCAAGTAACTCGTGGTGTATCTGCTAGACAACATCAATTCCCTTCACCTTCAGTGGAATGTGTCATTACAGCTTATACAAAAGAAGTGGCGCGTCCAGTTACACAAATGGCAAATGGTGTTTCCGCTAAAACAGTTGAAGATGTAAGGTGGTTACGCTGCGATATTAAGAGTTTAAACCTACTTGGAAATGTACTTGCTAAGCAGGAAGCGCATGATGACGGTTGTTTTGAAGCAGTATTACATCGAGGAGATGTAATTACAGAAGGGTCATCTTCTAATATGTATGGCATACGTGGCGGCGTTCTCTATACGCATCCAGCAACAAACTACATATTAAATGGTATTACCAGACGAGTGATTCTAGAATGCTGCGAAGAAATTGGTTTACCAGTGGTTGAAGAAGCGATGTCAATAACGAATTTATATGACCATGAAGAATTTTTCATGTCTTCAACGACAGCAGAAATACTACCGATTATTATGATTGATCAAAAACCAATAGCATCAGGATTACCTGGAAGTTGGACAACCAAATTACAAGTTGCATTTGAAGCGAAAATAAATAAAGCAGTTCTTGCTTAATAAGGCATCCCTCTTTTTAGAGGGATGTTTTTATATACTGTTTTTTTATTAAAAGCTACTGTAAACTAATGGTACTAAGACTGGTGGTGACAAGCTCATGAATCAGCATTATTTTGTTGGAATATCAGTGCCTAAACAACAGGCATGTACATTAATAAAAGCAGCGCATGAAATGGAATTAAAGAAAACACATAAAATAGTGGTGGCTTCAGAAGATATGCACATTACTTTGATGTATTTAGGGGCAGTTAACCCTCATCAAATGAATGAATTTATCAAATATATGGAATGTGCATCAAAATGCCATAACCCGTTCGAGATTCATTCTCCATCTGTGCGGGTCTTTGGCAATGAAAAAATGCCCCGAGTAGTTTACGCAAAAATTGGAGAAAAGCAGGAGTTACATTCATTACAAACAGATTTATCAAAAGGGGCTTTTCAAAAAGGACTCCTGTTAGATAAAAAACCTTTTGTACCTCATATCACGTTAGCGAAAAAATGGAGCGGTTTCGGACAGATGCAAAACATTATTTCGTTTAATAATCAGATATCTTTTCCTGTCGGAGAGTTTTCATTATTTGAAATTCGTCCAAATCAAAGTCCAAAATACAAACCGATTGCCACTTTTCAACTAGGAGATAGATAAATTATGGCGCAACTCGTAAAACTTCAAGATTATATATCACGTTATCAACGAGATTTGAAAAGATACCCAACCCAATTTGTGAGACTTAAAAAAATTCAGTGGGAACGCATGAAGACCGAATGGGAAACCGGTGCGGAAGTTCCTCACTGGGAACACGAGGAAGAAGTTGAGACGTTCGAAACAAAGGGTTGGTTCAAGCGAATATTTGATAAGAAGAAAGAACAGGAATTAGCTTGGGAAGAAGATACGTCTAACTTAGATATACAAGATGTAAAAGATATTAGTGGGTTTAATTTTGAACCTAATATTGTGTATACCCCACAAAACCTAGAAGACTTAAAGCGTATGTATTTGGATCAACTTTTTCATTTTCAATTAAAGTGGGCAAGCTCAACACTTCTTGAAAAATCCCATGTAGATCCTAAGTACTTACGTGATAGCCTATTAAGGCAATTAACGCAAAAACTACCTGATAATTATTTATTATTTTACTATCCGATTTTACAATTAAAAAATGCTCCCTTAGAGTTGGATATCTTGTTATTAACACCTACTGAAGCTTTATGTATTAAAGTGCTGGAGGAAGAAAATATGGCTGCGTTCATTGGTAGTGGTGATCGCTTTTGGTTAAAAAAAGTGGGGAAAACTGAAAAGAAATTTTTGAATCCAACCATAGGTCTTAATCGCATGGAAACGATACTAACACAAATATTTAAGCGAGAAGATATTGAACTACCAATTAGAAAAATGATTGTTTCTCGAAATGGCTATATCGATTTTCCAGGCTCAACATATGGTTTTCATTTTATTGACAAACGAAAGTTTCCAGAGTGGTTTACGCAACTGAAAAGTACAAATTCGCCAATGAAACATATGCAACTAAAAGCAGCTCAAGCGGTATTGGGGATGGTTCAAACCACATCCTACCATCGTGTTGGTTGGGAAGTAGATGTTGAGGAAGATCCATCATGAAAGTAACTTTTATTATTAATCCCCTTGCTGGAAACGGCAAGGCGGAACGGAAATGGCAGACTTTTAAAGAAGGATTAGACTTTCCATATGAGTTTTTCCTGACTAGGGCTGCAAAAGATGCAACTGCAATAGCTACAGATATTTCGAAAGATAATAAAAAGTACCATTTAATCATTGCTTTTGGTGGAGATGGTACCGTTCATGAAGTAATCGAAGGGTTATTGGATTCTGATTTTTCGATTGTGGGAGTTGTAGGGGCGGGATCCGGAAATGATTTCGGTCGCGGTTATGTTGCTTTTAAAACACCAGTTGAAATTAATGAATATGTTAGGTCAGAGAATAACCATGAAATGATGGATATTGGGATCATCCAAACTGTGCATCAACCTTATTATTTCGTTAACAATGCAGGAGTAGGGTTTGATGCTTTTGTGGCGTTCAAAGTAAATCAATCTCCTTTTAAGAAATGGCTAAACCAATTTGGACTTGGTAAATTAACGTATACATATTTTTTAATCAACACACTACTTACGTTTAAGAGATTCAACCTTTCAATTTCAACAATATCGGATCAACTTAAATTTGAAAATGTGTGGTTTGCTACTGTAAGCAATCAGCCTTATTTTGGCGGTGGAATGAAAATCTCTCCAGAATCTAATCCTAGTGACGGTTTGTTAGAGTTAACAGTTGTTCATGACCTTTCAAGATTAAAATTATTAGTGGTGTTTGCTACTGTATTTTTCGGAAAACACACGAATTTTAAAGAGGTTTATCAAATTCAGTCTCCTTCATTCATCTTATCGACAGATACATCAGTCTACCGTCATACGGATGGAGAATTTGCTGGTCTAACCGATCCATTTGTTAAGGATGAATTTAATGTACAAGAAGGGAAGTGGCGACTAGTAAAATAATTCTCAACTTGACGAAATTGACTAGATTCGTAATAATGGATTGTCATATATAAATGTAATAACGAAAGTAGGAAGGTATCAAATGAGATTACGTCATAAACCATGGGCAGAAGATTTTATTGCAGCTCATCCAAAAATAGTCATTGCAAAACCAGAAGATCATAAAGGTAAATGGCACGAAGTATTTGGGAACGATCATCCCCTTCATATAGAAGTAGGTACAGGAAAAGGACAATTTGTTACCGGAATGGCTCTAGCCAATCCTGACATCAATTATATTGGTATCGAGTTGTATGATAGTGTTATAGTTTGCGCAGTTGAAACAATCTTAGAAGCGGGAGACATTCCAAATTTAAGATTATTGAAAGTAAATGGAGCAGACTTGCATAAGTATTTCCAAAAGAACGACGTGAAACAAGTTTATTTAAATTTCTCTGATCCTTGGCCAAAAACTCGCCATGCAAAAAGAAGACTAACACATGAAGATTTCTTAAAACTTTATGAATCTATTTTAGTGGATTTTGGTGAAATACACTTTAAAACTGACAATCGTGGTTTGTTTGAATTTTCACTTCTAAGCATGTCCTCATACGGCATGTTGCTAAAAGATGTGTCATTAGATCTTCATGCAAATTCCCCTGAAGGCAATGTAATGACTGAGTATGAAGAAAAGTTTTCTGCTAAAGGGCAACCGATTTATCGCTTAGAATCACAATTTGTTAAAAAGGAAAGTCTCTGATACAGTCTCATCAGATTGTATGAAAACATCTAAAATCACTTCTTATATAAAAATTGAACGATCAAAAATGTGGTCGGCTATTTCTTTCGCTTTTTGCGGACGAAACGCAAGCCTCCTCGGCTCATCTGTCGCTGACATTTGAGTATGTGGGGTCTAGCGTATTTCGTTTTTCCGCAGGAGTCTCCAGAAATAGCCGACCACTTTCTTGTTAAATAGTGAAAAAATGTTTAGAAATGCAAGAAATATGAAGAGAATTGAAGATTTATAAATCATATTTACAGAGACTTTAATTATATAAAATGGAGACTTCGACTCCAGCGGAATCAGCACGAACTTAAGCCTGAAGGACAAATACCAAAAACACCACTTCACGTGGCAACGTCTTTGAAACCAATGTCCTGTTGAACTCCGCTGAAAGCGTACTTCGAAATGGAGATCAGTACTTTTATTTTTCTACAATCTAAATACTCTGTTTCAGAGGCTTTATTGATATACTCATTTAAAAGTAAGCGGTAGAATGTAAAAGACGGAATTGCTTAGTATTTCTAAATTTAAAAAAGGTGGAATTGCACATATGGATCAATATACATTTCATCAAATGAAATTAACATGGCTACAAGGTGGCTTTACAAACTTGGATGGTGGAGCGATGTTTGGTGTAGTCCCTAAGCCGCTATGGTCAAAAAAGTACCCTGTTAATGAATTAAACCAAATAGACCTTAGTACGGATCCAATTCTCATCCAGTATAAAGGCAAAAACGTGTTGATAGATTCAGGAGTTGGATTTAACAAGATGACTGAGAGACAGTTAAGAAATAATGGAGTCATTATGCAGTCGCACTTAGAAGATTCATTAGCAGAAATTGGCTTACTTACAGAGGATATTCATTTTGTTTTAATGACACATATGCATGCTGATCATGCGTCGGGTCTAACAAAAATTGAAAACGAGCAGTTAATGTCCACGTTTCCCAATGCAGAAATTATGATGTCTGCAATCGAGTGGGAAGAAGTTCGTCATCCGAATATTCGGTCGAAAAATACATATTGGAAAGAAAATTGGGAGTCCATTCAACATCAAGTTAAGATATTTGATGAAGAAGTAGAAGTAATACCAGGAATCAAAATGATCCATACAGGTGGTCATAGTGCAGGGCATAGTATTATTAAACTTACTCAACACGATGAAACCTTAATTCATATGGCGGATATTATGCCGACACATGCTCATCAAAACCCTTTATGGGTGCTGGCTTTTGATGATTACCCAATGTCCTCTATTTATGCAAAAGAAAAAATTATGGCAGAAGCACTTGCCAATGGTCATGGTTTTATTTTCTATCATGATGCTTTCTATCGTTTAATAAAATGGGATGTATCAGGTAAAGAAATTATTGAAAAATTAGAGCGTACTAATCGTTAAAGTTAATGGATATAAATAAAAGCGATCCCTAAGAAATGGGGATCGCTTTTCATTACATTTTAACTAATTCTACAATCGTTCCTGTTCGAGCATCTGCAAAAAATTCAAATTGCTCCATCTCGCCTTCGCTAACGCGTGAAATTCCCCCGCGATACACATCAGTGGAAATTCCTTGGCGATTGAAACCTTCAGTCTTCATATAAATCCAGGAACCGTCGATCGGACCTTCTTTCTTAAATGACTGTTTCACCCCGTGAAGTACAAGTTCTGCTGGTTTCAACGGTTCAATACGTTTTGCAACTTCGCGGATTAATAAACCCGCAGCAATTCCAGTGGTGAATCCTATGAATAAGTCACGTGTTTTCAATTGACCAGCCCCCTATGCAAATTGTAGTAACAGTTTACCATAAGATACGCGAAATCACTCTGTAAAATGATGCGTTAAATAATTCGGAAAGCGAAAGATGGGGGTGGAAATACTTTGTCAAGTCGACTACAATATTAAAGAATGTACATAATGAGGAGGATATAAAAGTGAATACAGAAACCCTTCAATTATTTAAAACACTAACAGAACTTCCGGGGGCTCCTGGAAATGAGCATGCAATGAGAAAGTTTATGAAAAGTGAACTTGAAAAATATTCGGATGAAATCATTCAAGATCGCCTTGGCGGAATTTTCGGCGTAAAAAAAGGCGATGACCAAGGACCGAGAATTATGGTGGCAGGTCATATGGATGAAGTTGGATTTATGGTGACACAAATTACGGAGAACGGAATGATTCGTTTTCAACCTCTAGGTGGCTGGTGGAGTCAAGTTTTATTAGCACAAAGAGTTGAAATTATTACTGACAATGGGCCAGTAGTAGGTGTTATAGGTTCTATTCCTCCTCACTTGTTAAGTGATGAAATGCGTAACAAACCAATGGATATTAAAAATATGTTAATTGATATTGGTGCAGACGATCAATCAGATGCGAAGAAAATCGGTATTCGACCAGGACAACAAATTGTACCGGTATGTTCGTTTACCCCAATGGCGAATGAGAAGAAAATTTTAGCCAAGGCATGGGACAACCGTTATGGTTGTGGACTTGCGATTGAATTATTAAAAGAATTAAAAGATGAAACTTTACCAAACACTTTATATTCCGGAGCGAATGTAATGGAAGAGGTAGGTCTTCGTGGCGCACAAGCGGCAGCAAATATGATTAATCCGGATTTATTCTTCGCTTTAGATGCTAGTCCAGCTAACGATATGTCTGGATCGAAATCTGAATTTGGTCAACTTGGTAAAGGTACACTATTACGTATTTTTGATAAATCCATGATTACTCACCGTGGGATGCGAGAGTTTGTGTTAGATACTGCTGAGTCTAACAATATTCCTTATCAGTACTTCATTTCTCAAGGTGGAACAGATGCAGGTAGAGTTCATATGTCAAATGAAGGTGTTCCAAGTGCAGTAGTTGGTATATGTTCAAGATATATTCATACGTCTGGTTCTATCATTCATACAGACGATTATGCTGCTGCAAAAGAGCTAATTATTAAATTGGTTAAATCTGCGGATCGTACTACATTAGAAACCATTCATCAAAATGTTTAAAAGGAGCCTGAAAGGGCTCCTTTTAAACTGTAAATAAAAGAATAAGGGTATCATCTTAAAATTTTTTTAAACTTTTATCCTTTACAGAAATAGAAGGTGGAAGGCTCTTTATTTCGCTTTCCGCGGACGAAACGCCCGCCTCCTCGGATCAGCTGTTTGACAGCTGACCCGAGGAGGCTGGCGTATTTCGTTTTTCCGCAGGAGTCTTAAGAAATAGCCGTCCACTTTACTAGTAAAGTTTTCAGCGTCATGTTAAAAAACATTTAAGTTCCAAGTCATACATTGAACACATCCCAATGTTGGAGTACGGAGCTTTATAAAATCAAGTATGAAACTAATATGAATTAAAATTGGTTATCTATATAATTACTGGAATAACTGTTGATTGGAATGGAGACGGCGACTCCGAGAGGATTAGCAAGAGCTTTAGACCCTGGACTGAGCCTCGCGAAGGAAGCGGCTTTTAGATGAACACAGACTAGGAACGCCACATCGTGTGGCAACGTCTGTGAAACCAACATCCTGTTAGCCTCCTCCGGAAAGCGACCGTCGAAATGGAAATCAACATATTTTATTTGTCCAAATTCTAAAATGATTTTGGGATGTGAGAGCCTTTAGAGTCTAGCTTTTTTCATTATTTCGCATTAGTAAGTCTTCAAAATGATTTCCATAGTTTCTCACAAATTGTATGCAGAGGAGAGGCAAATAGTTGAAAATTGGCATTGGCACGAAAAATTCAGCAAAAACATCGGCAGTTAAACGATTATGCGATATACACTTTCAAGATGCTATTATTTCCGAATATAAAGCACATTCTCTTGTTTCAGAACAACCTTTAAGCGACGAGGAAACATTACTTGGCGCAAAAAACAGAGCAACACATGTACTAGAACTCTCCGATGTGCAACTTGCAATTGGACTTGAAGGTGGCGTGAATGAAGTAAACGGTCAAATGTACATATGCAATTGGGGAGCATTAGCACTAAGGGATGGTACTTTCTTTGTGGCCGGTGGAGCTCGAATTCCATTGCCAGAAGAAGTAGCAAAATCTATTCGGGAAGGTTTAGAGCTTGGTCCCGTTATGGATGCGTATACCAACCGAACTGGAATTAGTCACTCAGAAGGTGCAATCGGCGTTTTTACAAATGGTTTATTAAATCGACAAGAAATGTTTGAACATATACTTATTTTGTTGATTGGACAATATAAATGCTCACAATCCACCATTTGATACGCTTAAGTTGCAACCATTGCCGAACAATATTAAAATGTAAATATTGCGTAGTTGAATGGAGGAAAGAAAATGAATCGAAGTTGGTTGCGGATTTTAATCGCACCTCTCGTCATGATCAGTTTAGTTGGATGTTCAGCATCTGTTGAAAATCAAACAGAGGATGGCATTCAAGAAGCTAAAGAAGTATTCCAAGGAGAATCCATTAAGCCAAATGAACAAGTAAAATCCGTTCAATTCTATGTTCCAGGTGGCTTTGCTATAAAAGAGGAATCCGATGAATTAAATATTGTACTTTCGAATGATCAAGACTCATTTGTGCTATTTATTAATCCAAACGAAAAAGAAAATAGTCAATTATTTTATGATTTATTGCTTGCTGAAAAGAAAGACATGATTTTAGCAGAGCAAACGTTTGAACAAAACGGTCGATTTGGTTTTGTTGCATTATTACCATCTGGTGAAGACCATTATGAAATTATTGTAAGTAGTGGTGGTTATAAATTATCAACAATATCAGATGAAAATAAAATCGCTGATAACATGCAACAGATGATGGAAATTATTCGTTCCGTTAAAGTTGAAAAATAATGGAGGTTTGATGAATGAAAAATTTAGAGTCAGTAGAACAATTTAATGAATTAAAACAATCTTCAACTGTTGTGTTCTTATTTACGGCTGACTGGTGTCCGGATTGTCATTTCATCGATCCATTTATGCCGGAAATAGAACAAACTTTTACCAACCTAACATTCATTTCAGTTAACCGTGATCAGTTCATCGACATTTGTGCCGAAAATGAAATTTACGGAATTCCAAGTTTTTTAGCTTATAGAGATGGTGTAGAAGTTGGAAGGTTTGTCAGTAAAGAGCGTAAAACGAAACTAGAAATTGAAGAATTCTTAAATAAAATCTAAAAATTTAATGGTTAAAACTATTATTATTTGTTGTAAATGATTGGAACCACAATAGTCAAATCTATTGCGGATTCCTTTGTCTTATGTAATAGATCTAATAAATAATGAACGGTTCCGCCACATTGGTGTGAGCCGTTTACTTTTGTAAAGGATGTGGAAATATGAATTCAGAGCAATTGGTAAATCGTTTAAAAGTAAAGTTAGCTGATCCAAACTTTAATTGGAAATTCGATAAAAAAACAGATCGAATCCGGTTAGACCATGCTGTGTTAAATAAGGGAATGGATATTTCTTTACCGGAAATCTTAGCTAAGTATGAAATGAAAAAAGAGCAAGCGATTGAAGAAGTTGTGTATACGATTAGCCAAACATTTTCTGCTATGGAGATGGAAGCTAAGGGACTTATTCAATCAAATCATTCCATTTTTCCGGTAATTAGATCAACGTCATTCCCAACGAAATCGAATAATGGTGAACTTTTTATTACTTCTGATCATACAGCGGAAACAAGAATTTATTATGCCTTAGATTTAGGGAATACGTATCGCTTGATTGACCAAAAGGTGTTGAACGAATTAAATCTGTCCGAATCACTTGTTAAAGAAACTGCTCGTTTCCAAGTTAGAAAATTAGCAATCAAATTAAAAGAAGATCATGTAGCAGGTAATGTTTTTTATTTCTTAAATGTAAATGATGGTTATGATGCTAGCCGAATTTTAAATGAATCATTCTTAAAAGAAATGGAAGAGAAAATTGAAGGGGATATGACTTTATCTATCCCGCATCAAGACGTATTAATAATTGGCGATATTCGAAATGATGTAGGATACGATGTTCTTGCACAGATGACAATGCATTTCTTTACTGTCGGAACGGTTCCTGTTACATCCTTATCGTTTATTTATGAAAACGGGGAATTAGAGCCAATATTTATCATGGCTAAAAATCGAGTTGAAAAGGAGAAAGAAAATAAATGAATATGTTTTATAACACACAAGGAATTGGTGACGTTTTACTCGTCCAATTAACTATGGATTCATTCGAAAATATTGAACCTGAAACAAAAGGTGACATTACTTTAATAAAAGATGCACAATCAGGAAGAGTTGGAGCATTTAATTTATTTCAAGCAAGCAATTATGTAAGCATTGCTGATAAAGGTTCAGTAGAAATAACTGAAGATCTTGTTGCTAAGGTGCAAGAAGCGTTAACTAAAAACGGTGTGAATTTAGTTTTAGAAATCGATTTGTCGCCGAAGTTTGTTGTTGGACATGTTACTTCGAAAGAAAGACATCCGAATGCTGACAAATTAAACGTATGCCAAGTTAACATTGGGAATGAGACCATACAAATAGTTTGTGGTGCACCTAATGTAGAAGAAGGTCAAAAAGTAGTTGTTGCAAAAGTTGGAGCTGTCATGCCGTCTGGTTTAGTTATTCGTGATGCAGAACTAAGAGGCGTGCCTTCGAGCGGTATGATTTGTTCAGCAAAAGAGTTAGCGATTCCAGATGCACCAGCTGAAAAAGGCATTTTAGTATTAGAAGAATCGACAGAAGTAGGAATTCCATTTACAATCTAATACATTTTACAAGGCTAAGTATCCATTTTTAAGGATTCTTAGTCTTTTCTTTTTAGATTCATTTAAAACGCAAGGTAAAACTGATAAAATAGAAATATTGAGATGAAAAGAGGGTTTTATTTTGAACTGGTTGACCAATAAATTGCAACGCTTGTTTTCAACAGATAGAGAGGATTCTGTTGAAATCGAAAGTGAACATGAATACACGGATACTAAAGTATACATAGATAAAAAAACACCGTTTCGTTTTCCATTAATTAGTGATGACGAAAAAGAACATAAAAATGATGGTCATATTCCTCATGTGAAAGATGAGGAATATCTAGAGGGAGACATCCAGCCTCTTTATATGCATAAGAAATGGCAACAAAATCGTCCGACTGCACCAGTCACTCAAACGATAAAAAAACCAGAAGTCAAAGTGATTCCACAAACAAAAAAAATACCTGTGGCGACAAAAACATTTACACCGACTCAAGTTCCTTCACCCATACATGGATTTGCACGTCCGAATGCTAAAACGGGTAAGCCAATTGAAGAATTACTTGCAAAAAAAAATCTGGACGAGCCTAAAGCGAGTCAAGCATTTAGGATTAGTACTGAGCCAGAACCAGTAAAGATTAGTGAAAGACCAGAAGAAATAACGGAACCGATCATTTTATCTGAACCAACTCGGAAGATTCCAAATACATCTGAATCTCAAAAAGAAATAATTATCAAAGAAGAGGTACATGAAAAGGAGATTGAAGCAGTTCAAGTTGAACCAGTTTTAGAAAAACCAACTTCAAACAAAACCTTACCCTTCAATGTCATGATGTTGAAATCGGATAAGCAAAAGCTTGAAAACAAAACGGACATGTCTTCTAAAGTACAAACTATTAACGCTTTAAACCAACCGGTTGCAACTGAAGTGGATGCAACAAATATGGCACCTACTAAACCGATTGCACCAGTTGAAACGAAGCCAACAGCTTTGCCAACCGAAGAGAATGGGTACATCTTTCCGCCACACCAATTCCTAGTACCACCTGAGCAGAAAACACAGGATACTGAATGGATGGAAATGCAGGCAACGAGATTAGTAGAAGCGTTATCCTACTTCCAAGTAAAAGGTGAAATTATTCAGATGGTGCAAGGTCCTGCAGTCACTCAATTTGAAATGACAGTGGGGAATGGCACGAAAGTAAGTAAAATCAGAAATCTCGCAGACGATTTAAAACTGGCGTTAGCTGCAAAAGATATTCGAATTCAAGCACCGATTCCAGGTAAGAGTTCAATTGGAATTGAAATACCAAATCGAGTATCTAGACCGGTTCGTATTTCAGAAGTTGTAGATAGTGAGCCTTTTATTGCGTCGGATTCACCATTAGAAGCAGCACTAGGTCTAGACTTAACTGGTAAACCTGTGACCATCGATTTGCGAAAAATGCCCCATGGTTTAATTGCTGGAGCTACAGGTTCAGGTAAATCAGTATGCATTAACTCGTTATTAATTAGTTTGTTATACAAATCGAATCCTTCCGAATTGAAATTGCTACTAATTGATCCGAAGATGGTGGAGCTCGCTCCATTTAATCATATTCCTCACTTAGTAAGTCCTGTTATTACGGATGTGAAAGCTGCGACTGCTGCTTTACGATGGGCAGTAGAAGAGATGGAGAGACGTTATCAATTATTTGCGCATGTTGGCGTTCGTGATATTACTCGATACAACTCAATAGCAACTGAAAAACGTCAATTTGCACAAAAAATGCCTTATCTTTTAATCGTTATTGATGAATTAGCTGATTTAATGATGATGGCACCAACTGAGGTTGAAGAAGCCATTTGTCGAATTGCTCAAAAAGCAAGAGCTTGTGGCATACATTTAGTAGTAGCGACACAACGTCCATCTGTAGATGTCATTACGGGATTAATAAAAGCAAATATCCCAACTCGTATTGCTTTCTCTGTATCATCTCAAGTTGATTCTCGCACAATCCTGGATACACAGGGTGCAGAACGATTATTAGGACGGGGAGACATGTTGTACTTAGGAAATGGAATGTCAGCTCCAGTGCGTCTCCAAGGTACTTATGTGACCGATGATGAAATGGAAGCTATTATTGAACACGTAAGAAGCCAAGGAGAGCCTGAATACTTATTCGAGCAAGATGAGCTAGTACGACGACTCGAAGTTTCAGACGATCAAGACGAACTTTTTGAAGAAGCCTGTCGATTCATTTTAGAACAAGGTTCTGCATCTACCTCGTTACTCCAACGCAAATTCCATATTGGATATAACCGAGCGGCAAGATTAGTGGATTTAATGGAACAAAATGGTTACGTATCTGAGCAAAAAGGTAGCAAGGCAAGAGAGGTCTTTATTACTGAAAATGATCTCGAAGCTTTATTTGGATGATTTAAAGCGAATACATTTGTAAATGAATGTATATGCTTTGGTAAATAGTAAGAAAAAACGTTCATTTCTTGTGAAGATTAATTGATGATATAATAGGGTAAGTATTTTAGGAGAAAAGTTAGGGTACCTTTCCCAGGAGGTTTTATATAATGACATTGTTTCATTTTACAGGTATTAAAGGGTCAGGTATGAGTTCACTGGCTCAAATTTTGCATGATGCTGGAAATCAAGTTCAAGGATCTGATATTGAAAAGCACTTCTTCACAGAAGATCCACTTCGTAAAAGAGGAATTACGATTCTTCCTTTTAACAAAGAAAATATCCAAGAAGGCATGACTGTTATAGCAGGGAACGCTTTTCGTGATGATCATGAAGAATTAGTTGAAGCTAACAATAAGGGAATTGAAGTAATTCGTTACCATGTATTCTTAGGAGATTTAATGAACCAATTTATATCAATTGGTATAACAGGCTCTCACGGGAAAACATCAACAACTGGTTTGATGTCACATGTATTAGGTGGTCATGCACCTACTACATACTTAATCGGAGATGGAACAGGACATGGTACAGAAGATGCTACGTATTTTGCTTTTGAAGCATGTGAATACAGACGCCACTTCTTAGCGTACCACCCGGACTACATGATTATGACCAATGTTGATTTCGATCATCCAGACTATTTTGGTGGAATTGATGATGTATTTTCGGCATTCCAGACGATGGCCTTGCAGGTGAATAAAGCTATCATTGCTTGTGGTGATGATGAGCATTTGCAAAAAATTCAAGCCAATGTACCGGTTGTATTTTATGGATTTGGATCTGAAAATTATTTTGAAGCAAGAAATGTAACTAAAACAACGACGGGTTCAACATTTGATGTGTTTGTTCGGAATGAATTCTATTACACATTTGAAATTCCATTATTCGGAGATCACACGGTGTTAAATGCTTTAGCTGTCATCTCTCTTTGTCACTATGAAGGTATCAAAGCTGAGACGATACAAACTCAATTAGCAACTTTTAAAGGTGTTAAACGTAGATTTACAGAAAGCGAACAAGGTGGTCATATTCTAATTGATGATTATGCTCATCACCCAACTGAAATCAAAGCAACGATTCAATCTGCTCGTCAAAAATACCCTGAACGCGAAATAGTAGCGATTTTCCAACCTCATACATTCTCTCGCACACGGACTTTTTTAAATGAGTTTGCTGAAAGTTTAGATGGTGCGGATGCTGTTTATTTATGTGACATATTCGGTTCTGCTCGTGAAAATGTAGGAGATTTATCAATTGGTGATTTAAGTGATTTAATCCCAAATTGTTCTGTCCTAACAACTGAAGAGATTGATCGGTTATTAAACCATAAAAACGCAGTCTTTTTATTCATGGGTGCTGGAGATGTACAAAAATTCCAACGTGCTTTTGAAGAAAAAATTATATAAAAGAGGAACTCTAGCCATATTTGACTAGAGTTTTTATTTTGTAGGATGATATCGATATTCATCAGCAGGATTTTTGAAGCTTTTGTAGAATAAAGATATCATTCACGTTTAATTACTGCTGTGAATGGGAACATAGTTTATATGAACATCATAGAGGAGGAATAAAGTATGGAGATGGAAATTATTCTATACATAGCTGCCTTAATCGCGGCAATAGGCTTTCTAGTCTTATGTATTAGTTTAGCCATGACATTAACATCTTTGAAAAAGACCCTTACAAACGTGTCTAATACAATGGCAGGATTAGAAGGGCAACTTCAAGGTGTAACGAGAGAAACGACTGAATTGCTTCACAAAACGAACGGTTTAGCGTCAGATCTTCAGTATAAATCTGAGAAACTAAACAGCGTAGTGGATGCAGTTAAAAATGTTGGTGAATCTGTAAATGGATTAAATACATCAGTTAGAAGAATTACGTCTTCTATTTCTACAGAAGTAGAAAAAAATGAAGACAAAATTGCTCAAGTTGTACAATGGAGCAATGTTGTCATGGGCATTCGAGATAAGTTGAAAGAACGAAAAGCGCTTGAAGAAGCAAGAGCAGGATATACGATATACTCAAATAATCCTGATGAAGTTAATGCAAAACAAAATCAAGGAGGAATTTAATATGACGAATTACAAACCAAATTACAATGAAGCTCAATATAATCATGAGTTTTATAATAACAAATCTAAACAAACGGAAGCTTATTTACCACAATCTTATGAATATCAAAATGGGAATCGCGATTCACTTTACTCAAATGACGAATTGAATTCTAAAGACTTCGTAATTGGTGCATTAGTTGGTGGAATAATTGGTGCAGCTGCTGCATTATTTCTTGCTCCAAAAACAGGTAGAGAATTACGTGAAAATGTTTCAACCCAAGCAATGCAATTAAAAGATAAAACAGCTGATTTCTCAACAACTGCAAAAGAAAAAACTTCTCATTTGTCTACACAATTAAAAGAACAATCTGGACAAATCGTTGATAAAGTAAAAGGGATGAAAACAAAATCATCAGCTCCGATGGATGATGGCACTGCTTCTTCTGAAGGAGAAGAGCCAATTGATTTCTTAGAAACTGTTACAAATACGGTAGACGAAGTAGCAGATGAAGGTAACAAAGGATTAACTGCAACTGCTAAAGCTTTACAAGAAGCTGTAGAAGATCAAAATAATAAATAAATTTTATGCTAAAAACCCCTCACACTTTAAAAGATGTGAGGGGTTTATTTGTTCACGAACTAAAATTAATTTCTAACTGATCTCCACCAAAAATGGGTTCATCAAAAGTAGATGACTGTCCATTTCTTAAAATAACGAATTGACCGGATTGTTGTTCAGAAAGTTTCCAATCGGTAAATCGGAAAACATCTTGGAAAATCCATGGATTCGTGTCTAACTTCTCACTTGTAATATGACTTCCAGCAGCAACAAGATCATTTAATTTCGACCTAGTTCCATTGACGAGTATAGACACACAATTTTTTTCTAGTTTAGTTTGTTTACCTTGAAATGCAATTGTTATCGTATCTTGAAGCTTTATTTGAAGTTGATCCGCAATGTTTTGGACAGTTGGTGACATACTTTTAGATATGGACAATATATCAGAATCTTGTACAGGGTATTGAAGTTTAATGGGTACATCATTGAGTAAAAGTTGTGAAGAAAATTCTGGGAATAAAACAGATTTTCCATCGACTGTTATAAAATATGGTTTAATCTTTTGGAACATATGTGATTGACCAGTTGCTTTAATAATTTCTTCCGCAGAATCAATCGTTTTTATGGTTACTTTATCTCTTTCTTGTAGAGATGAATCAAGATTTGCTGAATTGCCATTGACTTGAATTAATGGCTCAACCATATACATAGTGCCTTCTATAATGACTGTTTTAATGGATGCATCATCGATTAGATCACGTACTGTCACTTGAGCATTAGATCCATCTCGTCCTTCAATTAAATGAATAATATCTCCATTTTTAATGAGAGACTTTGTATTGGCAGGTTCATCATTTACATGTAAAGTTGCAGGTTGACCATGCTCTCCAGGAATCATAATATCTCTACCATTTACGTTTACTGCTAATGCCATACCAGGTTTTCCGTATAAACTACGTGCGCGAATATTCGCTGCTAGAAGAGCATCTCCTACAGTCATTTCTTTTAATTCGAATAGTCGAATCACCTTTTCATTGACTTGAACAGACATATAATGAATCGGTGTTTTTCTTGCTGCAATAGCTATCCCTATTGGCGTTACTAATTCCGGTGAAGAAGAAACATGCTGAGCTTTAGTTAATGACTGAATAGCATCAATACCTCTAACAGCTACGCGATTCTCTGGTAACTCTAATTCAGCTGCAATATGTTTTGTAATATCTGGTGTTAAACTGCCACCGCCTACTAACATGATTGCTTTAGGTGATTGTTGATTATTAAGTCTCAAAATTTCATGAGCAATAGATTTAGCTAAATTTGAGGTTGCTGGACGTAATGCTTCTATAACTTCAGCTTTAGGGAAAAATTGGTCAAATCCTAAAATATCTTGGATACGAATTTCGTCAGAATGGTTAATCATTCTTTTTGCTTCTTCAGCTAAAGGGAAATCTAGTAAATAATGATCACTCATAGCTTCCGTTATCTCATCACCAGCTGTTGGAACCATTCCATAGGCCACCACGGTACCTTTATCCGTAATCGCAATGTCAGAAGTTCCTGCGCCAATATCAACCAATGCCACATTTAATCTTCGCATGGAAGGAGGAATCAGCACGTTAATTGCTGCAATCGGCTCTAAGGTTAAGCCTTCCATTTCAAGGTCCGCTCTCTTTAATGCTGATAAAAGTGATTCCACAACTACTCGTGGTAGGAAGGTTGCAATAACTTCAACCGAAGCAGTCGAACCTTGTTGGTCAACTAAGCTTCCAATTTCTTCACCATCTAATCTGTAATAAAGAACAGAATAGCCCACACAATAGTAGTGACTATTTTTGTTTTCTAAATCGTCAGTGAGTAATTGTTGTTGAGCTTGCTGAACGGCTGCTAGCTCTAATCGACTAATATCTTCTTCAGAAAATAGAGGACGATTTGTTACATCCATTTCAACTAAAGCTTGTTCAGTTTTTAAAGCACGTCCAGCGGCTGCTACACTTACTTTAGTAAGATGCCCATGGGTTTGTTCAAGATTTTCTTTTACGTGCCTGATGACATCTGCAACAGCTAGTACATTATGTATTTGTCCATCTAACATAGCCCGCTCTTTATGTTCTTCTACAACTAGGTCTGCTACATGGTAGGAATCATTTTTTTCTTCTAATATGATGCCAACTACTGATCTCGTCCCGATATCTAAAGCGAATAGTTTTTCAGCCAATCGAAAGCACATCCTTTTGTCTTCATAATCCACTTTTACTTTCGCGCGTTGAAGCGATAAAGAAAATGCGTGACTTTCTAAATTTCATTGATTATAATAGTTTTATTATCTAAAAATGTATCATAGTTTTCGGTTCGCCGAAAGACCTGGTACCAGGAAGAGAGGAGATCACGGTATGAGCCATCAAGAATTAGATCATTTACGCACACGTGTTGATGAATTAAATTTA
This sequence comes from Paenisporosarcina sp., assembly GCA_041605715.1. Taxonomy (GTDB): domain Bacteria; phylum Bacillota; class Bacilli; order Bacillales_A; family Planococcaceae; genus Paenisporosarcina. The sequence continues at coordinate 19,865 of JBFIXW010000002.1, read as the reverse complement.
GAAATATTAAAATTAATTAATGAACGTGCAAGCGTAGTTCAAGAAATTGGAAAAGTAAAAGAAAAGCAAGGTGTCAACCGTTATGATCCTCTTCGTGAGCGACATATGTTGAATTTATTGAAAGATAATAACGTTGGTCCACTGCCACAATCGACAGTTGAACATATATTTAAAGAAATCTTTAAATCTGCATTAGAACTACAAGAAGATGATCATCGTAAAGCACTTTTAGTATCGAGAAAGAAAAAAGCAGAAGATACGATTGTCGTGATTAATGGAGAACGCATTGGAGAAGGCGGTCCATCATTTGTATTTGGACCATGTGCAGTTGAGTCATACGATCAAGTAGCAACAGTTGCCGGAGCCATCCAAGCAAAAGGTTTGAGAATGATTCGTGGAGGCGCATATAAACCAAGAACATCGCCTTACGACTTCCAAGGTCTTGGACTAGAAGGATTGAAAATTTTAAAACGTGTTGCACAAGAATATAATTTAGCTGTTGTCAGTGAGATTGTGACACCTTCACACTTAGAGGAAGCTTTAGAATACATTGATGTAGTTCAAATTGGAGCGCGTAATATGCAAAACTTTGAATTATTAAAAGCAGCAGGGTCTATTAAGAAACCCGTCCTATTAAAACGAGGAATGGCTGCAACGATTGATGAATTCATCAATGCTGCTGAATATATTATTTCACAAGGTAATGATCAAATAATATTATGCGAACGTGGGATTCGTACGTATGAGAAAGCCACACGAAACACACTAGATATTTCAGCTGTGCCAATTTTAAAGCAAGAAACACATTTACCAGTATTTGTGGATGTGACTCATTCCACAGGACGTCGTGATTTATTGCTACCTGCAGCTAAAGCAGCGATTGCGATCGGGGCTGATGGAGTAATGGCTGAAGTCCACCCAGATCCAGCAGTTGCCTTATCAGATGCAGCACAACAAATGAATTTACAACAATTCGATGAGTTCTACGATTCGCTGCAAAAATTCATGAAGAACTATGATATGAAATAATTTACGCTGTGTAAGGCATAAAGCATAGTGAAAGACGAATGACATACGTTTCATATCAATGAAAGACTGACTGCCTCTTGTCCCAACTTGTGGACAAGAGGTGTTTTTCTATTTTATTGTTATTGCTTTATAATGGCAGAAAACTATTATATGATGAATAAATAAGAATGGGTATGAGCGGGGAGTGAAGATAAATGACAATAACAATCTACGATGTTGCGCGAGAAGCAAATGTTTCTATGGCAACTGTATCTAGAGTAGTAAATGGTAATCCAAATGTAAAACCAGCAACTAGAAAGAAAGTTCTTGATGTCATTGAACGTTTAGAATATCGACCAAATGCTGTGGCTAGAGGATTAGCAAGTAAGAAAACAACTACTGTAGGAGTAATAATTCCAGATATCTCAAATGTTTTTTATGCTGAACTAGCAAGAGGAATTGAAGATATCGCAACGATGTATCGATATAATATTATTTTATCGAACTCCGATCAGAGAGAAGAGAAAGAATTACAACTATTAGAAACAATGTTCGGCAAACAAGTGGATGGGATCGTGTTAATGAGCGAACAAGTATCAAATGATTTGTTGCAAATGATAGAAAGGTCTCCAGTACCAATTGTATTAGCGGGGACAATAGATGCTACAGATCGGATACCGTCCGTAAATATTGATTACCATCAAGCGGCATATGAAGCAGTGAGTAGACTTATTCAAAATAATCATAAACGAATTGCGTTTGTTTCAGGTTCACTTAGCTCAACAATTAATCGTGCCTTCAAATTTACAGGGTATGAAAAAGCGTTAGAAGACGCTGGTCTAACCATCGATCAATCATTAGTCATTGAAAGTGATGCAAATTATGACGACGGGATTAAAGCATTTATAAGTCTTCAAGGTATAGAAAATCCACCGACTGCTTATTTTGCAGGAAATGATGAATTAGCAATTGGCTTAATCCATGGTGCTCAAGATCAAGACTTGAATGTTCCTGAAGACGTTGAAGTCATAAGTTTTGAAAATTCTAAGTTAGCTCGAATGGTTCGTCCAACATTAACGAGTGTGGTTTTACCCCTCTATGATATTGGTGCCGTTTCCATGCGTCTATTAACTAAATTCATGAGTAAAGAGAAGATAGAAGAAAAAACAGTTGTTTTACCACATCGAATTGAGGAACGACATTCTGTTAAACCTCTTCAATAAAATGTGCTAGGCACGAAGAAATCAGTCCCAAGTGGAATTGATTTCTTCGTGTTTTTTTAAATAGAGAGTGAAGGGGAAAGTGACATGCTTGATTTCTAGGGTCATGTTCAAGGATTCGTTAAGGCTGTTCTCCATTTGAATGGTGCTATTCTCGCATTCACCTAGCTTGTTCAAGGATTCGAGCGTCACATTCTAAAATTCATGATTTTTAAACAATTTCACTCACTTGAAATGGTGTCCGATGATTAGTCAACTGACACTTTTTATAATAGTGAACTTAAATTAGGCATCGCATTTATTGGACATGATTAAAAATGAAGGTGGTCTGCCAACTTTAGGTAAATATAACTTGGAACGTCTCCATGCTTCCATTCCAATTAAGTTGTAATTGGCAAATTGATTTGCTATTTCTGAAGACTCCTGCAGAAAAACGTAACTGCTTAACCACACAAGTTTAGGGAATCGCAAATTGGTATATTAATATTCAAAGTATTTATAAAAGATTGGAATGTAGGTGGTGACACCAGCGGAATGAGTAAGAACAGAAGACCCTGGACTGAGCATCGCGAGGGAAGCGGCTGAAGTCTTGCCCGCGGAATGCGTGCGCCAAAATGGAAATCAATCTATAATATTTATCTACAGTCAAAAAAAGAATGAATGCGAAATAAATCGCCATTCATTCCTTTTATTTAATCTGTATGGTTTCGAATAATATATAACGATTTTTGTAATACTTGATGATTTTTTTCCGTTATCTCCGTTTTTCTTGGAATAGGTTCATATAATGTTACTGGGTCATTCCAAGTAGGGATTAGAGGAACTGGGGACTCACTTTGCCAACTATCTATCCAATCTTGTGGCAAATCACCTTTTGGTAAGGGAAGACCTTTCATTTCCATCCATAATAAAGACCAAGCTCGTGGAACTACTCTCCATATATCATAGCCACCACCGCCAACACCAATCCATCGTCCATCACAAAATTCATGTGCTAGTTCATGTGCTAACTTAGGAATTTCTTCATATATTTTCATAGAACCGTAGAGATGAGTTAGGGGGTCAAAGTAATGAGCATCTGCTCCATTTTGACTAATAATCACATCAGGTTTAAAATGCTCAGCTATTTCACGAAAGGCTGTTTTATATAACTCTAAAAAAGAATCATCCTCGGTAAATGCATCAATTGGAAGGTTAAAAGAAGTACCATAACCTTCTCCTGTTCCTCTCTCTGTAACGCTGCCAGTCCCGGGGAATAAATATCTTCCTGTTTCATGTATAGAGACAGTACAAACTGACGGATCGTCGTAAAATGTCCATTGCACGCCATCCCCATGATGGGCATCTGTATCAATATATAAGACACGTGCTTTATATTTTTCTTGTATGTATTTAATGGCTACTGAACTGTCGTTGTAAATGCAAAATCCAGAGGCACGTCCACGAAATCCATGATGTAAGCCACCACCTAAATTAAGTGCATGATTTGCTTTATTTTCCATGACATAATCGACAGCTGTGAGCGTACCTCCAACTAATAATGCGCTTGCTTCATGCATATTAGGAAAGATAGGAGTGTCTTCCGTTCCTATTCCATAGCTCTCTGTTTGCTCTTCAGTGACCAAGCCTTTGCTCGCTTTTTTCACCATTTCAATATAGCGCTCATCATGTGCGAGAAGCAATTCTTCATCTGTAGCCATGCGAGGAGCAATAATGTCATCATCTGATAGAACGTTCATTTTACGTAGTAAATCTGTCGTTAATACAAGACGCTTTTGGTTAAATGGATGTGTTTCCGAAAATTTATACCCTAATTGATTTTCTGAATACACAAATACTGCTTCTTTTTTTACGTGTTGATTCCCGGCATGTTTGGCCATAATACATCGAAACCTTCTTTGCGGATATCCTCTATAATTTGGAGAGGATTCATCGTTTTGACTCTGAAAACTAGTATTTTGTTTTCTTCACTTTTTGCATCAGGGTATACCAATACACTTAAAACATTTGCGCTATGGTCATGAAAAACTTTCGAAACTTCGAATAATATGCCGGGTTTGTTAGGCACTCTCACTTCAATATGAGAACCGGGTTGATGTGCACCAGTTAATTCAATATATTTGTACAATAAATCAGTTTCCGTAACAATACCCACTAATTTTTCTTGACTGACAATTGGTAAACAACCTATTTGTTGATCGTAAAAAATGGTTGCAATTTCTTCCACGAAATCGAGTGGATGACCAATAATGGGATTTTTCGTCATAATTTTATCTAGCGTAATCGTCATAAGTTCATTATCATTATGATCTAAAATATTCGATGGAGTCGCTTGTTTAATATCCCGATCTGAGATAATGCCAATGACTTTACCTTCTATATCTGTGATTGGCAAGTGACGAATTTTATTCTCACGCAATACAAGTATGGCATCTTTGATTGTGTGAGTAGGTTGCAAGGTGAGAACTTTTTTTTGCATCATTTCTTCAACAATCATGAGGCATAATCTCCTTTATATCCTGAGTTATGAACTAATACATAAAGCGGTTCATAAATCGGAGTTGATCGAAACGCTGAATTGATTCCATATCAATCCGACTACCGATTTTAGCCATTAAACAGTTAGCAGGATGAGAACTAATTTCAGGATCATCCGTAGCGAAGTATTCCAAGCCGCCTGCATTCATCATTTTTTCCATTACTTTTCTGTATTCCCAGACATTTAAACCTGTACCTTTTAAATCCCAGTGCCAGTAATATTCAGTCGTAATTGTAATATAATCTTCCATCCTATCATCCATCATAGACACTTTTAATAAGCCTTTCCCAACACCTGAACCACGGAATTTCGGGATGACTTCAATTGCGCCTAATTCAATTAAATTTTCCATTTGACCTTTAGACCAACGCTCAAGAGGGTCCGGATATAAGTACGTTACATAACCAACAATTGTAAAGTTATCACGAGCAATTAGAATTCTTCCTTCAGGCAACTTTGCAATTTCAGTAATTGCTTTATGTTGCTGTGCTGGTGGTCTAAATGCAACCAGGTCTTTGTGAAAATCCAAACGAGCTATATCTTCTGAGGACACAGGACCTTCAAGAATGAGACTGCCATGTTTTGTTTTTAATTCAATGGCATTATAGGTTTTTGTATGTTCCATATTTGCACCACCTAGTTTGACAATATGTTCATTATACATGAATTATAAAAGAGGAAAACGTTTTCACAAAATCAAAAGTAAAATTTTCGAAAAATAAAATAATTCGCTTTTTAATTTCTGATTGATGTAAACTAGTAAATGTATCGTATTCGAAAGGGTGGTAGAAATGAAACTTGAGTCACTTCCTGTTGTTCAAGGAGATTACTTACTCCAAAATTATGATGAGGCTGCTTCAAACTTTGAATGGGCAGACGTTGAGAAAGAATTTAGTTGGTCGGAAACGGGTAGATTAAATGTAGCTCATGAAACAATTGATCGCCATGCTAACTCACATCGAAAAAATAAGGTTGCTCTTTACTATAAAGATGGAGTTCGAAAAGAAACCTATACGTTTTATGAAATGAAGAAATGGTCTAATAAAGCAGCAAATGTATTGAAAACGCATACAAATCTAGAAAAAGGGGATCGTCTGTTTATTTTCATGCCTCGCTCACCAGAATTATATTTTTCACTGATTGGTGCTTTAAAAATGGGTGTAATAGTCGGTCCCTTATTTGAAGCATTTATGGAAGGAGCAGTTTATGATCGTTTAGCTGATAGTGAAGCAAAAGTAATCGTGACCACTCCAGAATTGTTAAGTCGAATTCCAGTAGATAAATTACCTCATTTAGAAACGATTTTACTTGTGGGTGAAGGAATAGAAGAACAAGGAAAAAACGTGGACTTTATGAAGTATCTAGAAACAGCTTCTCCCTATTTCCAAGTGGAGTGGCTATCGAAGGAAGATGGATTAGTATTACATTATACTTCTGGTTCTACAGGAAAACCTAAGGGTGTTCTGCATGTGCAAGAAGCGATGCTGCAACATTATCAAACGGCTAAATGGGTACTAGATTTAAAAGAAGATGACATTTATTGGTGTACGGCAGACCCTGGCTGGGTAACTGGTACTTCTTACGGGATCTTTGGTCCATGGCTTACGGGAACAACTATGGTTGTTTTAGGTGGACGTTTCTCACCTGATACATGGTATAAAACGATTGAGGATTATGGTGTAACTGTTTGGTACAGTGCTCCTACCGCTTTCCGTATGTTAATGGGAGCTGGGGATGCACTTGTTAAATCATTTGATTTATCTTCATTGCGTCATGTTTTATCAGTAGGAGAGCCACTAAATCCTGAAGTTATTCGATGGGGTGCACAAGTCTTTAATCATCGTATTCATGATACATGGTGGATGACCGAGACGGGTGCTCAAATGATTTGTAATTATGCTTGTTTACCAATTCGTCCAGGTTCAATGGGCAAGCCGATTCCAGGGATAAAAGCAGCAATTGTCGATGATCGTGGTGTCGAGTTAGCTCCTTATCAAATGGGGAACTTGGCTCTAAAAAAAGGTTGGCCATCAATGATGCGCCAAATTTGGAATAATCCTGAAAAATATCAATCTTATTTCTTAAATGACGAGTGGTATGTTTCTGGAGATTCGGCTTATATGGATGATGATGGCTATTTCTGGTTCCAAGGACGCGTAGATGACGTTATTATGACATCTGGCGAACGTGTTGGTCCATTTGAAGTGGAAAGTAAGTTATTAGAACATCCTGCAATTGTAGAGGCAGGCGTTATTGGTAAACCCGATCCGATCCGTGGTGAAATCATCAAAGCTTTTGTTGCACTAAAAGAGGGTGTTGAACCTACGGATGAGCTAATCGCTGATATTCAACAATTTGTGAAAAAAGGTTTAGCTGCTCATGCAGCTCCTAGAGAAATTGAATTCAAAGATAAATTACCGAAAACACGGAGTGGAAAAATCATGCGCCGAGTTTTGAAAGCCTGGGAATTAGATTTACCAACAGGTGATTTATCAACAATGGAAGATTAATTATTACAGAAAAGCTGTACTACTCATCAGTTTTGAAGAGTAGTACGGCTTTTTATTTCCTTAACTATTCTTGTTAATTCTTGAAAAAACACAACTTGTCCATTTCGGGCAAGTTGTGTTTTCATTATACGTTATTCATCTTCACCTTAAACAGGTGGCTCAACAGGTGGTTCAACTGGAGGTTCAGGTGGTGTTCCACCATCCCCAGGTGGATTTCCAGGTTCATCAGTAGGCGGTTTCGGCTCACTAGGTGGTGGTGGTTTAGGACCACTAGGTGGAGCTGGTGGTTTAATTGGCTTAGTCGGATTTGGTGTAGGTGTAGGTGTAGGTGATGGCTCCGGTTTTGGAGCATCAATTTTCACGATATTAGAACTAGCTGATTGTTTGCCAGTAATATCTACTGCTACAACAAAATATTCACCAGGACCGGATACTGAGAACTGATTTCCACTTGCTTCTAAAACAGAAGCTAATTTAACATTACTATTTCCTGAACGTTGGAATACTCGGTAACCAACAACATCATTTGATGGCGAATTACTCCAAGATAAACTGCTTCCAGAGAGACTAGCAGTTACCCCATTTGGTGACGCTCCATCTGCTTCAAACGTATCTTCAGAAACGACACGATTTGCAAATCCTGAATTTTGTGGGAATAACTTGCTTGGATCACCTTTTATTCTTCCGAACATACGAGTTATAAAGTCTTCATTCACTCCAACTCCACCCTCAACTACAAATTCACTAGGTGTAGATGGCAATGAACGGAATCGTTTCCCATTAATCATCACATAAGATGATGAAATGAAACTATCATCGACTTTTTGTGAAACATACGTATTACCATTGAACAAATCAGAAGTGACAAGTCCAGCTTCAGAACATCCATCTGATGGTGCAAGACCAGAAATTGAACAGAATGATTTAGAAACGACACCTTTAGGTGCTTTAAATTCAACATTTGGATCAACTAGTTCTGGGTTAACATCATATGAACTATTCATAATTCGAGCCCAAAGTAAATTGACGCGTGTACCAGGCTGTAAATAGGTCCCATTCGCAAGGTTTAAGTTGGTTGGCTGATCGTAACCTAACCAAACACCTAAAGTAATAGAAGGGTTATAACCCATAAACCATACATCATGAGCGTCATTTGTTGTTCCTGTCTTGGCAGCAAAATCAGATTGGAATTTAAGTTCACCGTTTGCTCTAGTTCCTGTTCCTTCACTTAAAACATCTCGCAACATATCCGTAACAATGTATGAAGTTTGAGGGGAGTAAACAGGTGTTGCTTCAGACTGGTGTTGGAAAATAATATTGCCATCTGCATCTTCAATTTTTTCAATCATATACGATTTAATAAATTGTCCGCCATTGGCAAGTGTGGCGTAAGCATTTGTATTTTCTTGTACAGTAACACCTCTATACATACCACCGATTGAGGTGGAAATATTTGTGTAATCTTGATCGGATAAACGCGAAAATTGGAGTTTCTCTAAAAATGTTGCTGGCCGTTTTTCTAGTATTTCATCATATAATCGTAAGGCTGCTAAATTCTGAGATGTTGCAAGTGCTTGTCGGGCGGGAATAATGCCCAGCTCTTGATCGCGATTAAAGTTACCAGGATTATATGGTGTACCTGATCCATCAATATAATCTTCAAATGCAACATCGACTACTGGGCTTCCTGCTCCAATTACACCATATTCTATGGCAGGCGCATAAACCAATAAAGGTTTCATCGTTGAACCATTTTGTCTAAAAGCCGTCGTAGCATGGTCTTGAGCTTCCAAATTGTAATCACGACCGCTAATGAAACTTAAAATTCGACCTGTGCTATTTTCCATTAACACACTACCAACTTGAACTGGCGCATCGACTTCTTCAACTTCACCTGTGTCAGGATTTGTTCTTTTTTTCTTTAACGTAGGCCCATAATTTTTAAATTCATCTTTTACTTTTTGATGGGCATCATACATATTTTTATCAATCGTAGAATAAATACGATAACCGTTTGTTCGCATTGCCCGATCGGCGAGTATTTCGTACTTCTGTTGCAAGCTTTCCTCTTCTGTTAATCGGGAAGGGTCTATATTATCTTTTTCTGCAAGCATTTCAGATATTATTATCTTAGCTTGTCTTTCTAATTCAAATGTTAAAAATGGATATCGTTCTTGTGGTAAGGGCTCCGGTTTTTTAAAATCTTGAGTAATGTCATACGCTACAGCTGCATTATATTCTGCTTCCGTAATATAGCCAGTTTCTTTCATGCGATATAGCACAGTTAACATACGGTCAATTCCGGGTTTTAATCCGGCCTCATCTTTTAACACACCTTTAGATGTGAATGGTGTATGAGCAAATGGTGCTTGTGGAATTCCTGCTATAAATGCAGCTTGTGGAAGCGTTAAATCTTTTGCTGCTACATTAAAAATACCTTCTGCAGCTGTTTCAATTCCCGCGATATTGGCACCAGATGCATTTCGTCCATAAGGAATAATATTTAAATAAGCTTCCAAAATTTCTTCCTTAGACATGAATTTTTCTAATCTAAGTGCCAATAAAATTTCTTTCGCTTTCCGTTCATATGAAACTTCGTTCGTTAAAATCTGATTTTTGATTAACTGTTGCGTTAGTGTTGAACCACCTGTTTGACTGTCTGAATTTGTTACATCTTGCAAAAGTCCCCGGAATATTGCTTTTGGAACAATTCCTTCATGGACATTAAAATACTCATCTTCAGTGGCATATACAGCATCTAATACATATGGTGAGACTGAACTTAACTTTGTTTCATTTCGTTGAAGATCTGTTCGTAATTTCCCTAGATAGACATTATTTGCGAAGTATACTTCTGATGTCTCTTCATAACTGAAAATGGATGAACGCATTTCCTCTTCCTTACGTAATGGCTCTTGATCAACTAATGAAGCAAAATATCCTGCTCCGACAGAACCAACGAAGACGATACTAGTAATAAAAACAATCACGAATAGGAGAGCTAGATTCCAAAGAACACCTGATGTGATTCTAAGTCCTTTTGCCCACTTTGCTTGTGTCCATTTATTCCATGTTTCACTTATGCGGTTTAGCCAGTTTTTTGCTTGATCATTCAATTGAATCGACCCCCTAAAATCTTGTTACATTATATCATAATTCCTGGATATCTAATATATTTATTGACATTGAAAAAAAAGAGCGTAAAATGACCTAATATATAGTTATTTAAGCGATGAAAAGTCCGAAGTAATGGATGCATAAACTGTTTAGAGAGTCAGCGGGTGGTGAAAGCTGATCAGTATGCAAACGTGAATTACAGGCTTGGAGCATAACGCATGCACAGCGATAAAGTGCTTGTTAAGCGGAAGGGGTTTTTTCCTTCAAGCTGGGTGGTACCGCGCAAAATGTTAATTAGCGTCCCTGCATGATTCTTTATGAATCGTGTGGGGACTTTTCTATTTTGAGGAGGAATTAAAATGACTAACACATTAATTGAAGATTTAAAATGGAGAGGGTTGGCTTATCAGTTAACAGATGAAACCGGTATGGTTGATCTGTTGAATACAGAATCGATTTCATTATATTGTGGTGTGGATCCGACAGCTGATAGTATGCATATCGGACATATTGTTCCACTGCTTACTTTACGTCGTTTTCAAATGCACGGACATCGACCAGTATTACTAATCGGTGGAGCAACCGGGATGATTGGTGATCCATCTGGTCGAAGTGAAGAAAGACAGCTTCAAACAACAGAACAAATCGATTTAAATGTAAAAGGTTTACAAAAACAAATGGAACGAATTTTTGATTTTAATTCAGATAACGGCGCAATCTTAGTTAACAATCGTGACTGGATTGGTTCTATGGACGTTATTGAATTTTTAAGGGATTATGGTAAATATATTGGTGTGAATTACATGTTAGCAAAGGATACGGTAGCATCTCGTCTAGAAGGTGGTATCTCATTTACGGAATTCTCTTACATGTTAATTCAAGCTATTGATTACAATTATTTATACAATGAACACCAGTGTCGAATACAAGTAGGTGGCTCAGATCAATGGGGAAATATCACAACCGGCTTAGAAATGATTCGTAAAACGCATACAGAAGAAACCAAAGCATTTGGTATGACAATTCCACTTGTGACAAAAGCAGATGGCACTAAATTCGGGAAATCTGCATCAGGATCCGTTTGGTTAGATGCAGAAAAGACCTCTCCGTATGAATTCTACCAATTTTGGTTGAATACTGCTGATGCAGATGTTATTCGATACATGAAAATCTTTACTTTCCTAACACGAGAAGAAATTGAAGCTTTTGAAGTGACTGTTACGGAAGAAGCACATCTTCGCAAAGCTCAAAAAGCTTTAGCAGAAGAAATGACGAAGATGATTCATGGAGAAGCTGCACTTGAAAATGCAATTCGTATTACAAATGCATTATTTAGTGGTGACATTAAAGCCTTATCAGCAAACGAAATGAAAGAAGTATTCAAAGATGTTCCTTCTATTGAAATGACGAAGGAAGATAAAAATATTGTTGACCTTATTGTAGAAGGGGCGATTTCATCTTCTAAACGTCAAGCTAGAGAAGATGTAACAAATGGCGCGATTTCAATTAATGGAGAAAAAATTACAGATGTAGGATATGTGATAAGTGCTCCTGATCGATTAGATGATTCATTTGCAATTGTGCGTCGAGGGAAGAAAAAGTATCATATGGTGAAATTTATTTAATCGTAGAATGAGAAAGATGCCTTGAGACTAAAATCTCTTGGCATCTTTTTTTATACTGATTTTTCGCTTCAAAGATTCGCTTATCTAATATGATATTGGTCACGAAGGCAGTTAGTAAAGCGGGGGTATTCAATTTTTTTCCATATTTAAAAGTGAGAATCATTTAATAGTGAGTGGTAGTTACAATAGGATTATTTAACATTTTTTACCCAAGCAGGAAGGAGTAAGTCACTGTATATTTCTGGATGAAGTATATTCGCTAGTTTAAAGGCACCTTCAAGTAAGCGAGGGGAGGGGCGACAATAAAGTTCTTCTTCCATAATGTAAAGTTGTTTTTTTTGATCGTCACTAAGTCCATCGTATCCAGGACGTTTTTTAATAACTGTTGTATTCACTTTAGCTAGTGCTACCCCCACCCAGGCTAAGAAAATATAATCTGGATTTCTACGTAACACATCGTCCCAATCCGTTTGAATACTTGCTAACTCCACATCACGAAAAACATTTCGACCGCCTGCAATCTCACTTACTTCAGTTAACCAGTTTATTTGGCCAGGAGTGAAAATCGGTTTTGGCCACCATTCCCAATATAGTTTAGGCCAATAAGAGATAGTAGCGGCACGGTTTTTCATGTCATTTATGAACCAATGGTATTCTGCAACAACTAATTCAGCTGTTTTAGAATGATTGCACGCATGTCCGACAGTTAATAAATCTTCTGCAATATTTTCTAAACTTTGAGGATTCAAGACAAGGTGAGGAATCCCACGAGCAATTAATTCATCCACGTTTTTTTCCATCCCCGGAACACTTAGTGATGCTAACACTAAATCAGGTTTCAATGCTTCAAGTTCATCCATACGAATAGATAAATCGGGACCGAGTTTAGGTAAATGTTGTACAGATGAAGGCCAGTCCGAAAAATCGTCCAAGCCAACGAGTTGATTACATAAGCCCAAATAAGCTAAAAGTTCGGTGTTACTTGGACAAATTGATATGAGTCTCATAATAAAACTCCTTTAATTGTTTTTATCAGTTTAGCACAAACAAAAAAGAGCCCCAAAAGGGACTCTTTCATTATTAACGTGAGTAGTACTCAACGATTAATGCTTCGTTAATTTCAGCATGTAATTCGCTACGTTCTGGATTGCGAACGAATGTACCAACTTTTTTGTCTGCATCGAAAGTTAAGTAATCAGGAACAAAATTGTTCACTTCGATTGACTCATTAACGATATCAAGGTTTTGAGATTTCTCACGAAGAGAGATTTCTTGACCTGGCTTCAAACGGTATGAAGGAATATCAACGCGTTTTCCATCGACCATAACATGACCGTGGTTAACTAATTGACGAGCGCCACGACGAGTGCGTGAAAGACCTAAACGGTAAACGATATTATCTAAGCGAGTATCAAGAAGAATCATGAAGTTCTCACCTGATTTACCAGGCATTTTAGCAGCTTTATCAAAAAGTGTACGGAATTGACGTTCGTTTACACCATACATATGACGAAGTTTTTGTTTTTCTTGTAATTGTAAACCATATTCAGACATTTTTTTACGTTGGTTAGGACCGTGTTGTCCTGGTGCGTAAGGGCGTTTCTCTAATTCTTTTCCTGTGCCGCTTAGTGATAAACCAAGACGACGAGACAGTTTCCATGCTGGACCTGTATAACGAGCCATGAGAGACTCCTCCTTTAAGTGGTTTTATTTTGTTGTAAAATAAGACCAGATGTATCAAACTTATTGTCATTTTATTTTCATGTACCTTCGCCCTCGCAGCCAAGGGTTACACGATACCCCTTCCGAAATAGTCGGAGGAATAAAATGAAACATATAAATCCATACAACTGCTGCATTTATTTTACACAAACTCCATTGTAACTAGAATAGAACAAAGTGTCAAGGCACTTCTTTGACAATCGGTTTTTTTGTAGATGAAAATAATTTCCAAATACCGCATTTCGTAATAGTCAGATTGTCACATTAAATGTATACTAATGAGTAGTTAGTAATTCATGTAATCTTTAAAACTTTTAATAAAAATAGGTGATATTATGTTAAAGCATAATGAAATACTCGTTCATATAAAATCAGAAATGCTAGATTTGTGGAATGAAAATGGGATGAAAAATATTCCTGCTACTGGATGGTTTGATTTGTTTAGCCAAATCATAGAGAAATATTTTGGAGTCCAGGATAGTCATTTCATGTTATTTGATATGGATCGTTTTATCCCTTTAAACTACAATCACTCAATCATGAAAAAAATGGAGTCACTAACATGGCAACAAGTTAGTTACGCCTTTACTACTTCGTGTGTAGCAAATTTAAGCAAAGAATACTCATCTGTGGATCCTTCCATGGATTCGTCCCTATTGTTTACAAACAGTGAAGGGACACCTGAGGGTTTAATGTTAATGAAGTCCACTGAACAATGGAGTTCCTTTGCTAATTCGGATTTTGTAGAAGAGTTTTCTACCATCTCTTCCTATTTAATATCGAATATAAAAAAACAATTATATATTGCTCAACAAGAAAAACAATATAGAGAATTATTCAACGTCACAGAAATGTTCCATTCAACAATGGATATTGACCGAATTCTAGAAGGTGTTCTACTAGCAATGAACAGTGCGTTTCCAACCTTTCAAACAGATTTAGTTTTATCAAATGATCAGGATCGTCAAATGAAAATAAAGGTTAAGTTATTCGATTATTTGTCTGAAAGACCTTCAGCAATTGAAGCTTTTGTTTCAGGGGAAATTACTGTAGAAAATGCAAGCGATTTATACTGCCGATTATTAAATGCTCCGATAAAAGGGAGACAAGGCATTTATGGGATATTACAGGTAAGGACACCAGAAGACTATTTATTCTCTAATAGACAAAAAGATTTTATTCGAATGTTAGCAAATACATCAGGAAATGCTCTAGAGAATGCAAAACTGTACCATCAATCTCACCGGTTAATTGCCGATCTACAATTAATAAATGAAACTTCCCATAAATTAAATATGAATTTGAAGCTTGAAGAAATGCTAAATTTCCTTCAAAAGCAACTGACAAAATCATTTCATCCTATGCAGTCTTGTTTTGTCTTTATGAATGATGATGAAATGGATATTTCGACATCTTGTCCAAACTTCATAGCGTCCCAACCTGGACAAATGTATATTTCACATATTAGTGATCATTTCAAAAAGTCGAGAGATTCGTTGTTTATAGCCGATTTTACGAAATTCGCTAATGAAAAAGTTCCGTATCTTTCTTTGATGGCTGTTCCACTTTTAGAACAACAAGAGATTTTCGGTTACTGCTTTGTACTTCATGAAGAGCCGTATTTCTTTTCTTTTGATAGTTTTAAACTTATGCAATCACTTATTCATCACTGCACACTTGCCATTACAAATTCTAAACTAAGAGATCAGCTACAAGACATGGTAGATCGTGATCATTTAACCAAATTGTATGCAAGAAGTTATCTCGATCAATATGTTGAAGAGTCAATTGAAAAAGATCATTCAGGCGTCTTTATTTTGCTCGATATTGATAACTTTAAGCAAGTGAATGATACGTACGGTCACCAGGTAGGAGATAAAATTTTGGTTCAAATCGCTCAGCTTCTTGATCAAACGATCGGTGGAAAAGGGATAGGTGCTCGATGGGGTGGAGAAGAATTAGCTGTATTTTTACCTCATTTCACTGAAGATGAAGGGAAGAAGCTAGGTCTGACATTAGTAGATTTAGTACCAAAAATGACTAATCCACAAGTAACTATTTCATCAGGTCTTGCAAGTTGGGAACATTCAGGGCAAGAAGTATTTCATGATGTTTTTCATGCTGCTGATACGGCTTTATATGAAGCAAAGAATAATGGGAAAAATCAACTTCGAATTTATGATTCTAACGTCTCTTTATAGAGGCGTTTTTTATATGGATTTAATAATTTTAATTTAGAAATTCATAAAAAAGTCAACCCTACAAATAATTCTATATTTGCATAAATTAATTGAGCTTTTCAAAAGTAAACGATTCAAGTAAAATGGAATAGGATGGAATGAAAGCGTTTACATCAAAAAGGGGTGCTTTATATGTTTAATAAAGAAGTTAAAAAGGAAACATCACTTATTCACAAAGGCTATGTTTCTAAAAACCATCATGATAGTTTGACAATTCCTCTCTACCAAACATCCACTTTTGCATTTTCTAGTGCAGAGGAAGGTGAGCGTCGTTTTGCAGGTGAAGAGAGTGGAAATATTTATTCTCGTTTAGGCAATCCAACCGTGAGTTTGTTAGAAGAACGGTTGATGGAACTTGAAAGTGGGAAAGGAGCACTTGCCTTTGGGTCGGGGATGGCCGCAGTAAGTGCTGTCTTATTACATGTTATTAAATCTGGTGATCATATTATGTGTTCACGAGGAATATATGGATGTACCTTTGGACTGCTCGAAATGTTTGAAGAAAAATTTAATATATCACATAGTTTTCACGCAATGGAAACTGAAGAAGAAATTGAAGCAGCCATTCGACCGAATACAGCTTGCTTGTATATTGAAACACCGATTAATCCTACAATGGAGATAATTGATTTATCTCTAGTTATAAAAGTTGCTAAAAAGCATGGTATTAAGGTCATTGTAGATAATACCTTCTCCTCACCATTTTTACAAAACCCATTAGAAATGGGAGCAGATTATGTCCTTCACAGTGCTACGAAATATATAAATGGTCATGGAGATGTAATCGCTGGTTTGCTTGTTGGGAATGATGCTGACGATATGATGAAATTACGAATGACTGTTCAAAAGGATATTGGAGGAATCATTTCTCCATTCGATGCTTGGTTATTAATTAGAGGTCTTAAAACTTTGCACGTTCGAATGGATCGACATACTCAAAATGCAGGAACACTATTGTCTTATTTGAAAAATGAGCCATTTGTTGAAAATATTTATTATCCTTTTGATGAATCACATCCACAGTATCATATTGCCAAAAAACAAATGAAAGCTGGAGGAGGATTAATTTCCTTTACCATTCGAGGTGGAAAAGAAGCAGCGCAGCTCTTCTTGAATTCACTATCTCTTATAAAAATAGCGGTAAGTTTGGGAGATGCGGAAACGCTTATTCAACATCCTGCGACCATGACTCATTCAGTTATTCCAGAAATGGAACGAGAAAAAATGGGCATTACGCATTCGTTACTTCGAATTTCAGTTGGATTAGAACATCCAGAAGATTTGATTAACGATTTAAAGAAGGCTTTTATAAAAGTCCAAGAACAAATGCCAACAACGACTGTAAACTAAAAAAGAAAGAGGTGAATTTTTCACCTCTTTCTTTTACTTTTATATATGTTTCATTAGTATTTGGACAAAACCTTCCAAACCTGCTTGATCTTCACTTGAGAATCGATTTTTTTCAGGACTATCGATATCTAGAACACCAATAACTTCTCCATTTTTTATTAGCGGAATCACAATTTCAGACTGAGATGCTGCGTCACATGCAATATGCCCTGGGAAGGCATGTACGTCAGCTACGACCATCGTTTCTTGTTTAGCGACAGAGGTACCACAGACTCCACGACCTACAGGAATTCGAACACATGCAGGTAGTCCTTGGAATGGACCTAAAACAAGTTCACCATTCTCCATTAAGTAAAATCCGACCCAATTAATGCGTTCTAAAAATTGATTTAATAGTGCGGATGCATTACTTAAATTAGCAATTTGATTTTTTTCGCCTTCTAATAAGGCATTGAGTTGTTTACCTAACATGGAGTATTGCTCCACGCTATTTCCTGCATAATCTGTCTTTGTAAACATAGGTGCACCTCTTTAAATGTTATTTTAATGTAGTATAAACGTCATCGTAATATTGGTGCAAGTCATCAGCACAATGAGCATCTGAACCAAAAACAAGTGGAATACATTGCTCTTTAGCATATTGAATATAAGGTGCAGGTGGATATGTTTCTAAACAATATCTTTTAGCAAGACCTGCGCTATTTAGATCGATTTCATAATTGTGGATTTTAATATCTTGGAGAGTACGAATGATTAAATCGTGATCATCCATTTTTTCTTGAAGGCTATGTTGAAATTTATGAATTAAAGTTGGGTGACCAATCCGGATTGGTTTATATGAACCTAGGTTAGCTAGAATAGACTCTCTGACGGTATTGTAATAGTTTTCGTAAACGGTTTTTAATGAACCAACCTCACGAACATAATTATTGAAATGTTCGACCGAGTAATCAATACACTCATATTTCTTTTGATGTAAAAGAAAATGCACAGATAAAATGGAGTCATCCAAGTGATGTCCAACCTTATTTAAAAAATTTTTTGTTTCCATTTCAAATCCTTGTATGTAATCGACTTCAAGGCCTACATTAATTTGAATTTCAGAAGAATACTTCAGTTTAAGTTTTTGTAATTCAGTTATGTATGGATCTAAATATTCCATTTTCATAAAACTGTCTTGTTCAGGAACCGTATCAATAAACCCTTTTGGCGCTGGAGCATGTTCAGTGAAAGTAATGTGAGTGAAGCGATTACTAATCGCTTTCTCAATATATTTTTCAAAGGAATCTGAAGAACCGTGAGGACAAAAAGGGCTGTGTATATGACCATCAATTTTCAAAAAAGGACACCTCCAAGTATAAAGAACCGAATTTTTTATATATTTCAGCAAAATTCTTGTAAATTCGTCAGCATATTTGCTTTATTCATGGTAAGATTACATGTATAAAATGGCATAGACCGTGATTTTGGAACAGGGGGCTTACGATGGATTATATCATTATTGCAATCATCGTACTAATAGCACTGATTATCGTTGGATTTTCTTTTCGACGAAAACATAATGCTGAAATAGAGCGTTTAGAGCATGAAAAACATCAAATTCAAAATAAACCAATCTTAGAAGAAATGACGAAAGTAAAACAATTGAACATGAATGGTCAAACAGAAGAAATGTTCGAGAGTTGGAGAAATAGCTGGACTGAAGTTATGGACATACATATGCCTAGAATTGACGCCTTATTGTTCGATGCAGAAGAATCAGTCGATAAGTTTAGATTTAAACGTGCATCTGCTATTGAAAAAGAAATTAGTCAACGAATAAACGAATGTGATGAACAGATGTCACAAATTTTAATCGAACTGGAATCTTTAATTGGTAGTGAAGAAAAAAATCGTATCGAAATTGACCAATTAAAAGAACAATTTAGATCAGCTCGAAAAACATTATTAGCGCATCAGCATTCTTTTGGTGCAGCAGCTGTCCCATTAGAAAAGAAATTAGAAGAGTTTGTTCCATTATTTGAAGAATATGATCAACTAACCGGTTCAGGGAATTATCTGCAAGCACGTGAAATTGTGATAGCTCTATGTCAAGAAGGTGAAAGAGTGTTCAGTATTTTACATGACATTCCTTCTTTATTAACAGAAATTCAAAACAAGATTCCAACTAATATACATGACCTACGAAGTGGTCAACGTGAGATGGAAGAACAATCATACTATTTGGAGCATCTTGAGATGACAGAGCAATTGAATAAATTAGAGGAAGAATTAGTATCTCTAAAAGAATCAATAATTCAATTAGAACTTACTCATGTGATACCTCGTGTGAATGAGATGAAGGATGAAATTGAAACATTTTACGATTTACTTGAAAAAGAAGTAATGGCGAAACGTTTTGTCGATCAAAATCGTCAATCAACAGAACTTCGTTTAGCAGAAGTGACAACCATCACAAGACAAACAAATGATGAAGCCGCTTATGTTCAACAAAGTTACCGTATCCCTGAAAAAGAAGCAGAGATTCCACAAGT
>JBFIXW010000001.1:0-153923 GCA_041605715.1 Paenisporosarcina sp. | reverse complement strand
TTGGACGGAATTTGCCAATGAAGTAAAATCAGTCAAAGAAGATTTTTATTTAT
This sequence comes from Paenisporosarcina sp., assembly GCA_041605715.1. Taxonomy (GTDB): domain Bacteria; phylum Bacillota; class Bacilli; order Bacillales_A; family Planococcaceae; genus Paenisporosarcina. The sequence continues at coordinate 153,870 of JBFIXW010000001.1, read as the reverse complement.
TAGGTGAAGTTTGGCATAATGATTTACGAGTAGTTGCAGCATACCAAGATACTGGAATCGATGGTTTTGTCGATTTCCCTCAAAACGAGCACCTTCGAACTTCTTTTTCTAAGCCAAATACAAGTTTAGGTTGGCTCTTTGCATCACTGGATCGAAATCAGGCGTTTTATGATCGTCCTGAATTGTTAGGGACGTTTATGGATAATCACGATATGACCAGATTCACTCGTGAAACCCTTCAGTACAAGCAAGATCCAGTTGTTCGTTGGAAACTCGCCATGACCTATTTATTCACCGCTCCTGGTATTCCAATCGTCTATTATGGATCTGAGATTGCATTGGATGGAGGAGAAGATCCAGATAATCGTCGGATGATGATGTTTGATGGAGATGACGAGCTCATTTCTTATATAGCTAAACTTGGACAATTAAGAAAAGCACACCCTTCATTAACCAGAGGGAAGTTAGAACTTTTACATGAAGAGGATGGTGTAGCAGTTTACAGTAAACAACACGATCAAGAAACTATGATTATTGCTATTAACAATACAACCGAAACACAGTCAGCTAAAATTGATTCGAATTTTGGTGAAGGAAAGAAACTTGTTAGCGTATTAAATAAACTTGAAATTAAGGATCGCGATCAAACATTTAATCTAGAACTTAAAGCTGAAAAGGCTGACATCTATTTAGTTGCAGATCATGCTGGTTTGCAAACTTCGACTAAGATTTTAATTGGTGTTGGAGTGTTTGTCTTTATACTACTAACTTTCCTTGGTTGGAGAAAAATAATAAAAGTTTGACATCGCAATTTATTCATTGGAGGTTTTTAAACTGAAAAAGTATTGGTGGAAAGAAGCAGTATGTTATCAAATTTACCCTCGAAGCTTTAAAGATAGTAATGGTGATGGTATTGGTGATTTGCAAGGGATTGTATCTAAGTTAGATTATTTAAAAGAATTTGGTGTAGATGTTTTATGGATTTGTCCTTTCTTTAAATCTCCAAATGCCGATAATGGCTACGATATTAGTGACTATCAAGATATTATGGAAGAGTTTGGGACGATGGCAGACTTTGAAGTACTTCTAGAAGAGTCACATAAAAGAGGTTTAAAAGTAATCTTAGATTTAGTCATCAATCATACGAGTGATGAGCATCCATGGTTTGTTGAATCACGTTCTTCTAAGGATAATCCAAAACGTGATTGGTATATTTGGAGTGACGGAAAAGATGGCAAAGAACCAAACAACTGGGAAAGTATATTCTCAGGAAGTGCATGGGCATTAGACAACGAAACAAATCAGTACTATATGCATTTATTCCATGAAAAACAGCCTGATTTGAATTGGGAAAACAAAGAAGTAAGACATGCCTTATATGACATGGTAAATTGGTGGCTTGATAAAGGCATCGATGGTTTCCGTGTTGATGCTATTTCGCATATTAAGAAACGTCCAGGGATGCCAGATTTGCCGAACCCTGAAAACTTGGATTATGTGTCATCGTTTGATATGCATATGAATCAAGAAGGCATTCATGAATTCTTAGAAGAGTTAAAAGTAGAAACATTTGATAAATACGACATCATGACGGTTGGAGAAGCCAATGGTGTTAAAATCCACCAAGCAGATGATTGGGTAGGGGAAGAAAACGGGAAGTTCAATATGGTCTTCCAGTTCGAACACCTCGGACTATGGGAAAAAGGTACAAACAATTCTGTAGATGTCATTGGTTTAAAAAATACACTTTCGAAATGGCAAACAGAGCTTCATGAAAAAGGTTGGAATGCCTTATTCTTCGAAAATCATGATCAACCGCGAAGTGTATCTACTTGGGGCAACGATGGCCAGTATTGGTTAGAAAGTGCTAAAATGTTAGGTGCTTGTTATTTCTTCATGCAAGGAACACCTTTTATTTATCAAGGTCAAGAAATTGGAATGACTAATGTTCAATATGATTCAATTGATGATTATGACGACCAAGGCATGAAGAATTATTATCGAATTGAAACAGCTAAAGGTCGGCCACACGAAGAAATTATGGAAATCGTATGGAGAACGGGTCGAGATAATTCCCGTACACCCATGCAGTGGAATGGAGATTCAGAAGCTGGTTTCACTACGAGTAAACCTTGGTTAATGACGAACGAAAATTATCAAGAAATTAACGTAGAATCTCAAATTAATAATTCTGATTCTATCTATTCATTTTATAAAAAAATGATTGAATTACGTAAAGCGAATTCAGTCCTTGTATACGGAAAATACGAATTGTTGTTAGCAGATCATCCAAGCATTTTTGCTTATAAACGTACTGAAGATGAGTCTGAAGCTATAATTATTTGTAATTTCAGTGATCATGAAGAACGTGTAACATTTGACGATACAGTAACAAAACTGGGGCAGTTACTTTTAAGTAATGTTAAGCAGGAAGACAATAGCTTTTCATCTAGTATGGTATTAAAACCATATGAAACAAGAGTTTATTTATTCACTTAAAACAACTAAATCGTAGGTTCTTATAGAACAAACATGTTGGATAAAACTTATAACCGTAGGGAGGAGAATAACAATTGGCCATTACGATAAAAGATGTAGCTAAATTAGCTGATGTTGCTCCTTCTACGGTATCTAGAGTTATTGCAAATAATCCGCGGATCAGTGATAAGACCAAAGAAAAAGTGAAAGCAGCAATGGACGAACTAGGTTATCACCCGAATTTTATAGCAAGAAGTTTAGCTAATCAGTCAACTCGAGTCATTGGTTTAGTTTTGCCAAACTCAACAGATGTGTTCTTTCAAAATCCCTTTTTCCCAACTGTACTTCGTGGTTTAAGTGATGGTGCCAATGAAAGACATTACGCTTTGCAAATTAGCACGGGTAAAACCGATGATGAAATATTTGAAGGTGTTGTCCAAATGGTTCAAGGACGAAGAGTAGATGGGGTTATCTTGTTGTATTCTAGAACGGAAGATAAAGTGTTGAATTATCTGAGGGAAAGAAAGTTTCCATTTGTTGTGATTGGAAAACCTTTTAAAGATGTCGATCAAATTACATACGTTGATAATGATAATTATAAAGCCTCAAAAGAAGCAACCAATTATTTATTATCATTAGGCCATAAACAAATAGGGTTTATTGGCGGTGACTTAAATTTTGTCGTTACGATCGAGCGAATTTTAGGATTCGAAAAAGCTCTGAGAGAAGCAAATATTGAAAGCAATGATGAATATATTATTCACAGTGAATTCCTTCGAGAAGGTGGTCAAGAAGCCATCAGCAAGTTGCTTAATTTAAAAAACCCTCCAACGGCTTTAGTAGTGGCCGATGATTTAATGGCTCTTGGGGTTTTAAATACATTAACGGAAATGAAGATTTCAGTTCCGGAGGATATATCTATTTTGAGTTTTAATAATGTGTTGTTTTCAGAGTTATCAAATCCTCCTTTAACTTCAGTAGATATTAATATTTTTGAATTAGGCTACCAAGCCTCAAGAAGTTTAATTCGTCTTTTGAGCAACGAAAATGAACCAGTGAGACGTATTATCGTCCCTCACAAATTAATCAAAAGAGTTTCATGTTCTAGTCGAATAATAGACATAAAAACAGCTCATCCAAATTAATGGATGAGCTGTTTTAATTTAGACGAAAAATATTTTAAATCGAGTTCAAATATTTATAAAATTAATTGATGGTCGGCTATTTCTTTCGCTTTCCGCGGACGAAACGCAAGCCTCCTCGGCTCATCTGTCACTGACAGCTGAGCCTGTGGGGTCTAGCATGTTTCGTTTTTCCGCAGGAGTCTTCAGAAAAAGCCGACCATTTTCCTGTTAAATAATGAGCAGAGTTATGTGTACATCTTTAAAATACTAATTAAAGATGTACAAAATGGTCGGGCACCGAGTCTTGCCTTATATATGAACAACTAATGATATTGAAAGTAATAAATTCAAATATGTATCTCATACAAGAAAAACAAATATTATTATTTTCATAATTACAAACTTAAGTTGATTGTAATGAAGGCGGCGTAAAACATCTGCTCCTGCATCGCTACGCTAGCTTCGTCGCAAAGATTAGCGCCAAAGAATTTGGTGCTAATCTTTCCTGCGGAACCAGCAAGAACTGAAGACCCTGGACTGAGCTACGAGAGGGAAGCGGCTGAAGTCTTGCCCGCGGAAAGCGTCCGCTGCAATGTAAAACAACATTTTTTATTGTTTACAATATGACAGCTCATCCAAATTAATGGATGAGCTGTTTTTTATTTTGCATTTGTGAATATTATTTTAATTTGCTATCGAAGTAATTCACTACGCCGTTATAAATTCCTAGGGAAGCTTGTTCTCTGAATTGATCGGTTGAGACTGAGCGTTCTTCAGAGGGGTTACTTAAGAATCCTAATTCAATCAAAATCGCTTCTTGACGATTCTCACGTAATACTAAGTAATTACCAGGTTGTGAACCGCGATCTCTTAATGAGATTTTTTTACTAAGTCCAGCATGTACTGCTTTTGCTAAGTTTTTTTGATAGCCATGCATGTAATACGTGGTAAATCCATTAATTGAAGAATCATCGGTTGCATCATAATGAATACTGATAAATGCATCCGCAGGTAACTGATGAGCAATGGATACTCGTTTACGTAAATCAACATACATATCGGCATCTCTTGTCATAACGACATTTGCACCTGCAGCACGTAATTTACTGCTTAATAACTCAGATGTTTGTAGTGCAATACCTTTTTCATCAGTACCTCTTGCACCAGTGGTTCCATGGTCATTACCACCATGTCCTGGATCAATAACTATTGTTAAGCCGTCGAGTGTACCTTTTTTTCTAGGAGCTTTTTTGTCTTTTTTATCAGAAGATACTCCTTTTTGGTTTGATGATACAACCCAATTAGCTACGAAAGCTTTTTTACCATCATTTAATTCAACTTCGTACCAATCACCTGTTTGCCCAGTTGTAGAAAATGTTTCTCCTGCATTTGCTCTGTAAATGACTTCGCTAGACGTAGATGCATCTGATCTTAAATTTGTCCCATTATAAACAATAGTGACCCTCTTTAAAGAAGTACCTTTATCTTTAACTTGTTTAGTAGATGTCGGTTCTAAATCTGTATAGGTGCCGTAAAACGAATACACCCATCCAGCCTCTTTGTTCGGTAGGGCAATATTCACCCAATTATTGCGTTTTCCCAAGATTTTAAAGCGATCGCCTTTTTTTATCTGAGTTACTTTTTTTGATGTTAAATCTGGTTTAGACCGAACATTTAGCCGGTCAACTGAAACTTGAAAAGCGGTAGTTGAGTCAACTTCTGGCTTTGGAGTATCTTTTGATTCCTTAGAAATTGTTATGTATTCTTTTGAAACAAATCCTTGAACTTGATTAAAGGCAACTTCAACCCAATCGCCTTGCTCACTGATAAATGAAGCTTGATCACCTGCAGATAATTGAGTAAGCGTTGCAGCATTTATAGAAGGTTGAGAACGCACATTCAATCGATCCACTTTTGAAATCACTGTTTGTTTAATTATCTCTTGAGCTTCTAATTGCTTGGTATACCAAGCTGCCACCCAACCACTATGTTGCTCTTTTGTTACCTTAAACCAATCTCCTTGTTTATCAGTTATGATCATTCGATCGCCTTTGTTTAGAGAAGTAATAATTGGATAAGCTAATCCCGGACCAGAACGCATATTTAATGAAGAAACAGTAGAAATTACTTCTTTACCATTTGCTTGTGAGTTCGTTGAGATAAGAATTGAACTTATTAATATAAGTGCGATTGCATAATAAGATAATTTATATAAAGGTACATTTTTCATGAAATTCCTCCCTTTTATCTATTGTAAATAGAGAAGAGGGAAAAGACTATAACTTTCTGACATTTTGAGACAGACTTCGACTAAATGAAATAAAGAATTATTAATGTTATTTGCCTGTTAACGGGATGGTGGTATTTCACATATTATCAACTTTCTCCATTAAAGGGTGATGTGGCTGGTACAATGTCGGTGGAAAAGGTAATCGACTTTCCTAAGGTATGAGAAAATAATTTTCAAAATGTCCACTAAAAAAATCATTTTTTAATAATTTGTTCTGTGAAGCGGAAGTCGGCGACTCTTGCGGAATTGGCGCGAACTGAAGACCCTGGACTGAGCAACGCGAGGGAAGCGGCTGAAGTCGTGCCCGCGGAAAGCGCCCGACAGGAGCGAAACAAGGTATATTTTAAATTTATATATCTTCCTTAAAAAATGTTTATTTCTACATTACAGTGGACGAATTATGAAATTGATTCCTGTTAATTCGGTACAAATCAAAAAAAGATTGACAACCATCTTCACAGTGATTAAGATAAGAACTAATCTTAAAACAAACATCATGCCAATGACCAAGAAATTAGCTGTTTAAAACGCTGTAAAGAGAGGGAAAGACGTGGCTGTAATCTTTCCTACAGAAGCATCCAGTGAACAACACTTGATAGGCTTTTCGCCGAAACCTTTTTAGGTAGTAGGTGAAAACGGAACCGGTCGTTATCCGGAATGAGAGGGCACAATCTTTTTGTGTCAACTAGGGTGGAACCGCGGAAGCTATTATAAGCTCTCGTCCCTTGCTATATGCAAGGGACGAGAGCTTTTTTATTTTTTATTTGCGAAATGGAAGGAGACAATCAAATGTCCATTAATGTCCCAAGAGGAACAAAAGATATTTTACCTGAGGAAATGTTTAAATGGCATGCACTTGAAGAGCTTGTTCGAGATACATGTAAATTATATCAATACAAAGAGATTCGCACGCCAATCTTTGAACACACGGAATTATTTACTCGTGGAGTTGGTGATACCACTGATATCGTTCAAAAAGAAATGTATACATTCACTGATAGAGGAGACCGCTCCTTAACATTACGTCCTGAAGGAACTGCGTCAGTAGTACGTTCATATGTAGAAAACAAATTTTTCGGATTGCCAAATCAACCTATTAAACTTTACTACATGGGACCGATGTTCCGTTATGAACGTCAACAAGCAGGAAGATATCGTCAATTTGTGCAATTTGGAATTGAAGCTATTGGCAGTAAAGATCCAGCTATTGATGCCGAAGTAATGGCTTTAGCAATGAAGGTTTATGAAAAAGCAGGATTAAAGAAAGTGAAATTAGTTATCAACTCACTTGGAGATACAGAAAGTCGACAAGCTCATAGAGATGCATTAATCGCTCACTTTGAACCTCATATTCAAGAATTTTGTTCGGATTGTCAAAATCGATTAGAAAAAAACCCATTACGAATTTTAGATTGTAAACGAGATCGAGAAAACCCGCTGATGACTTCAGCTCCAAAATTACCAGATTATCTAAATGAAGAGTCTGCAGCTTATTTTGAAAAAGTGAAACATTATTTAGCGGTTTTAAAAATTGGTTATGAAGTGGACCCAAATTTAGTACGTGGACTTGATTATTACAACCACACGGCTTTTGAGATTATGAGTGAAGGAGAAGGATTTGGGGCAATTACAACACTTGCTGGTGGTGGACGATACAACGGTCTTGTTGAAGATCTTGGTGGACCAGAAGCACCTGGTATCGGATTTGCGATGAGTATGGAGCGTTTGTTCCTTGCTCTAGAAGCAGAAGGTAAGAGTTTTATTAATCAAGAATCGCTTGATATGTACGTTGTTTCAATGGGAGATTCAGCGAAGGATAAAGCTTTATCCTTCGTATCCGAACTACGAGAACATAACATGTCGGTTGAAATGGATTTCTTAGACCGCAAAGTAAAAGCCCAAATGAAATCTGCCGACCGATTACAAGCTAAATACGTTGTTGTTATTGGGGATACAGAACTTGAGACCGGAAAAGTTGCATTGAAAAATTTGTCGACCGGAGCTCAAAAAGAAATGACGTTTGAAGAAATAGTTGAAAATGTAGAACAACTGAAATTATCTTGGCAGGAGGAATTAGCATGACAAAACGTACACATCCATGTGGAGAAGTAGCAGAAAAAGAAATTGGACAACAGGTATTATTAAAGGGATGGGTACAAAAAAGACGCGATCTTGGTGGTTTAATATTTGTTGATTTGCGCGATCGTACGGGTATCGTTCAAGTTGTCATTAATCCAGAAATTTCACCTGAAGCATTAATGATAGGTGACAAATTAAGAAGTGAATTCGTCATTGAAATCAGTGGTGAAGTAGTTGCACGTCAAGAGGCTCAATTTAATCCTAATATGAAAACAGGGAAAATTGAAGTTCAAGCATCTCACCTTGCAATTATTAACGAAGCCAAAAATCCACCTTTTGCGATTGAAAATCAATCAGATGTTAATGAAGACTTACGATTAAAATACCGATATTTAGATTTGCGTCGACCGGTTATGTACGAAACATTTAAAATGCGTTCGGACGTTACCAAAACGATTCGTCAGTTTTTAGATGATGAAACCTTCTTAGAAGTCGAAACACCAATTCTAACGAAATCTACTCCTGAAGGCGCTAGAGATTATTTAGTTCCAAGTCGCGTGCATGAAGGTGAATTTTACGCTTTACCACAATCGCCTCAATTGTTTAAGCAAATGCTAATGGTGTCAGGTTTTGAAAAGTACTACCAAATTGCTCGTTGTTTCCGTGATGAAGATTTGCGTGCTGACCGCCAACCAGAATTCACGCAAATTGATATGGAAATGAGTTTCATGTCTATGGATGAAATTTTGGAAATGAATGAGCGTATGATGCAAAAAATTATGAAGCAAGTAAAAGGAATTGATATTCAACTTCCTTTCAACCGAATGAAGTATACAGAAGCTATGGATCGATTTGGGTCTGATAAACCGGATGTAAGATTTGGTCTTGAATTACAAGATGTATCTGACTTAGTAGCTCAATCATCATTTAAAGTGTTTGCTGGAGCAATCGAATCAGGTGGGCAAGTAAAAGCCATAAATGTAAAAGATTCTGCAGACCAATATTCTCGAAAAGATATTGATGCTTTAGGTGAATTCGTTGGACGCTACGGTGCAAAAGGGCTTGCTTGGCTGAAAGTAGATGCTGAAGGATTAAAAGGTCCAATTGCTAAATTCTTTGAGGGAGAAGATGGAGTTAATCTTTCTTCAAAATTACAAGCTGAACCTGGGGATCTTTTGTTATTTGTAGCAGACAAGAAATCTGTCGTTGCAGATTCCCTTGGCGCATTACGTTCGAAATTAGGAAAAGACTTAAACATGATTGATGAGAACAGATATGAGTTTTTATGGATTATCGATTGGCCATTATTTGAATACGACGAGCAAGAAGGTAGATATTATGCAGCTCATCATCCATTCACAATGCCATTTGTTGAAGACATTGAGTTAATGGATTCAAATCCGATGAAAGTTCGTGCTCAAGCATACGATATGGTGTTAAATGGCTATGAATTAGGTGGAGGATCTCTACGTATATACAAAAGAGAAATTCAAGAAAAAATGTTTAGTCTTTTAGGATTTACACCTGAAGAAGCTAAAGCTCAATTCGGTTTCTTATTGGAAGCATTTGAATATGGAACACCTCCGCATGGTGGAATTGCACTAGGATTAGATCGTTTAGTTATGTTGTTAGCTGGCCGTACAAACTTAAGAGACACGATTGCGTTCCCTAAAACTGCGAGTGCTAGTGATATCTTAACGAAAGCTCCTTCAGCAGTATCGGATGACCAATTAAAAGAACTAAGCCTTTCAGTACGTATTCAGAATAGTGCGAAAGATTCAGAGTAAATACATTGAGTTTTTAGTTAATTCATGGTAGGATACTAGTAATACGAATCCTGAAGTGTTCGTTAATTGCCAATCGCTTTTGACCGAACAATTAAATCGTCGGGAATTTTACTTTTACAATAGCTGACATGCCCCCAGGGGAAGTCTTAAGTTGTAAAGAGGGTACCCACCTGCTGTGTGCGGGTTCAAAACGATACGTTTCATAATGACGGCACAGTTGGGATTCGTCTTACATTTTGTATTATCCCTCTAGCGATTTGTAGTTGCTAGAGGGTTTTTCATGGAGTAAAATGCTCCGAATAGAAGTAGATTGTGAGGGAATTACATGTTACATCAATTTTCAAGAAATGAATTAGCAGTCGGTACTGAAGGTGTCGAACTAATGAAAAATACTACAGTTGCTATCTTAGGAATAGGTGGGGTAGGCTCTTTTGCCGCAGAGGCTTGTGCTAGAAGTGGTGTGGGGAAGATTATCCTAGTGGATAAAGATAATGTAGACATTACCAATATTAATCGTCAACTAGTTGCGTACACTTCTACAGTTGGACGTTCTAAATCGGAAATTATGAAAGAACGAATTATGGATATTAATCCAAATTGTGAAGTTCATGATTTGCATATGTTTTATACCGAAGAGACTTTTGAAGAATTCTTTAGTTACAATTTGGATTATGTGATTGATGCATCGGATACGATCATCTATAAGGTACATTTGATGAAGGAATGTCTTCGTCGAGGAGTAAAAATGATTTCAAGTATGGGTGCTGCTAATAAAACAGATCCAACACGATTTAAAATCTCTGATATTTCAAAAACGCATACGGATCCTTTAGCGAAAGTTATTCGATTAAAGCTTCGTAAAGAAGGAATCTATAAAGGAATTCCAGTGGTATTCTCTGATGAAAGTCCGATTATTGTAAGAGAAGATGTGGTTGAAACTGTAGGCAAACCTGATGCTAAAATTCGCAAAGCCAAAATGCCTCCGTCCTCAAATGCTTTTGTACCATCAGTTGCTGGCTTAATAGCAGCGAGTTGGGTAATCAACGATATTACAAAAGAAATTCCAGTAAATCGTGTTAGAAAATAAGAAAAAGACGTAAATCGTTTATCGCGATTTACGTCTTTTTTTGTTTGAATGTTTCGATTTTCTGATAAATTCCGGCTAATTTCTTTTCCTCGCCAGCTAAGACTGGTTCGTAGTATTTAGTGCCAATTAAGTTATCCGGCAAGTATGTTTGGTTGACCCAGCCTCCGAAAGAACCGATTGGTGTATTATGGGGATATAAATACCCTTCGTGACCTAAAGCAGCTGCTCCCGCGTAGTGTGTATCCCTTAAATGACTTGGGATATCTCCTACTTTACCAGCATGAATAGAGGCAATGGCAGCATCAATCGCTTTATAAGCTGAGTTTGATTTTTCGGATAAACACATTTCAACCACTGCATTTGCTAAAGGAATGCGCGCTTCAGGTAATCCAAGTCTTTCGGCTGCTTGAATACTGGCCAATACATGTGTACCTACTGCTGGATTTGCCATACCAATATCTTCGTAAGCCATTACTAGTAATCTTCTTGATACAGCTACGAGATCGCCATTTTCAAGCAAGTGAGCTAAATAATACATAGCAGCATTGACATCACTTCCACGAACAGATTTTTGTAAAGCAGAAAGAAGATTATAAAAATGAGATCCTTTTTTATCCCCAAATACACCAATTCGTTCTACCAGGTTTTGAAGTAAAGCATCTTCTATAATAATAATGCCATTTTCTTCGTCAGAAGCGGAAACAACAGATTCGAGTATGGTTAAAGCTTTTCTTGCATCTCCATTAGCTGAGTCAGCAATTTTCATTTGTTGCTCTTCAGTGATTTGAATCGTTAATCGTCCTAAACCTTTGTGTTCGTCTCGCAAAGCACGTTGAACTAATGTTAACAAATCTTCTGAAGATAACCGTTTTAATTGTTTAATTTCCCCACATCGAGAGCGTATCGCTGGATTCACATCATGAAATGGATTTTCTGTTGTCGCACCGATTAAGACGATCGCTCCACTTTCAACATGTGGAAGTAAGGCATCTTGTTGTAATTTATTGAAACGATGGATTTCATCTAAAAATAAAAGAACTTTGCCGGTTATGCGAGATTCAGCTACGACGTCTTCAATATCTTTTTTTCCTGATCTAGTCGCATTTAATGCTATAAACGGAAGATTGCTCGTTCCAGCAATTGCATAGGCAAGCGATGTTTTGCCTATTCCAGGCTCCCCATATAAAAGCATGGAGGGGACATGACCGTTTACAATCATTTTATATAAAGGTGTATGTTTCCCAATAACGTCTTTTTGTCCTGCAACTTCCTCAAGTTTTTGAGGTCTCATTCGATAAGCAAGTGGCTCTCTTTGCAAGTTGAGTTCCTCCTAATTTCGTACGTTTGTTCTCCATTATACGATGTCAGTATATAAAAGTCATTTCAGAGGTCATTAGTCGGAAATGTGCTATACTATGTAGACGAATTTAATGGACTTATAGAGGTGATATAGTTGAGAATTTCAACAAAAGGTCGATACGGATTAACGATTATGATCGAACTAGCGAAACAATTTGGAGAGGGCCCAGTACCGCTCCGTCAAATAGCTGCAGATAACAAACTTTCAGAAGCTTACCTAGAGCAACTAGTTTCTCCTCTACGGAATTCAGGATTGATTAAAAGTGTTAGAGGCGCCCATGGTGGATATATGCTTACAAAACCACCACATTTAATTTCAGCAGGAGATGTTATTCGTGTACTCGAGGGACCAATCCAACCTGTCGAAGGAATTGAAAACGAGGCACCGCCTCAAAGAGAACTTTGGTCTCGTATACGCGATGCAGTTAAAACAGTATTAGATACCACATCAATTGAAGATCTAGCGTCTTATAATGAAGAGTCATCACCTGATGGTTATATGTATTATATTTAAGCTATAATTTTTTACTATTTTAAAAGGAGAATTCCATGAATAAAATCTATTTAGACCACGCAGCGACATCTCCTGTACATCCGATTGTCATTGAAAAAATGATTCATGCAATGAATCTAATTTATGGTAATCCATCAAGCATACACTCTATAGGTCGTGATGCCCGAAAAGAATTGGATCAATCACGTGAAATTTTAGCGAAGAGCATTGGCGCAAAAGAGCAAGAAATCATTTTAACTGCTGGTGGGACGGAAGCAGATAACCTAGCCATATTTGGAACTGCTTATGCTCGGAAAAATGAAGGAAATCATATTATTACCTCTCAAATTGAACACCACGCTGTATTACATGCATGTCACAAGCTTGAAAGGGATGGCTTCGAAGTTACTTATTTACCAGTAAATGAGAAGGGAATCATTTCAATTGATGATGTCAAAAGAGCTTTACGTGACGATACGATTTTAGTTACGTTAATTTTTGGAAACAATGAAGTGGGAACACTTCAACCTATTAAAGAAATAGGCGAGCTTTTAAAAGATCACTTAGCTTCGTTCCATACAGATGCTGTACAAGCTTTTGGGTTAGTTCCACTTTCAGTAGATGAATTACAGGTGGATTTACTTTCCGTTTCTTCTCATAAAATAAATGGTCCAAAAGGAATTGGGTTTTTATTTCAAAAAAAAGGAACGACACTATCTCCTCGACTTTTTGGTGGACAGCAAGAAAAGAAGCGTCGAGCTGGAACCGAAAATGTACCGGCTGCGATAGCATTTGCTGAAGCGGTAAAAATTTCTGAACAAACAATTGTAGAAAAAGTGGAGACTTTTAAACAATTTAAAGAAACGATGGTTGAAATTCTAGAAAATGAAGGAATTCAGTTTAAATTAAATGGTCATGAAAAGTTCTCTCTATCCCATATTTTAAATATTAGTTTCCCGCAAACTGACGTCGAATCTTTGCTTGTTAATTTAGACATGGAGGGATTAGCGGTTTCAAGTGGTTCTGCTTGTACAGCAGGTTCAATTGACCCTTCACATGTCCTTGTGGCGATGTATGGGATAAATGCTGAGGAATTACGTAATTCAATTCGTTTTAGCTTCGGCTACGGTTTGACTATTCAGGATATAGAAGAAGCAGCGAAAAAAACTGCAAAAGTTGTGAAGAGACTTGTGAAATAATATTAGGAAAAGGTGATCGACATGCAAGAAGTTAAAAATCCTGCAAATACACGAGTTGTAATTGGTATGTCTGGTGGAGTAGATTCGTCAGTTGCAGCTTATTTATTAAAACAACAAGGGTATGATGTCATAGGGATTTTCATGAAAAACTGGGACGATACAGACGAGAATGGTGTTTGTACGGCCACTGAGGATTATGACGATGTTATTAAGGTGTGCAATCAGATAGGCATTCCTTATTACGCAGTTAATTTTGAAAAACAATATTGGGATAAAGTATTTACCTACTTTTTAGAAGAATATAAAGCTGGAAGAACTCCTAACCCTGATGTCATGTGTAATAAAGAAATTAAGTTCAAAGCATTTTTAGAGCACGCTATTAGTTTAGGAGCTGATTATTTAGCTACTGGTCACTATGCTCAAGTTAGAGAAATAGATAGCGAAACACAACTTTTACGTGGACTTGATAACAACAAAGATCAAACTTACTTTTTAAATCAGTTGTCTCAAGAACAATTGTCAAAAGTGATGTTTCCAATTGGACATTTAGAGAAAAAATTAGTGCGTGAAATTGCTTCTGAAGCAGGTTTAGCCACAGCAACTAAAAAAGATTCCACAGGTATTTGTTTCATAGGAGAACGGAACTTTAAAGAATTTTTGAGTCAGTATTTACCGGCACAACCAGGTGATATGGTCACGATGGACGGAGAAAAAATGGGTCGTCATGATGGATTAATGTATTATACAATTGGTCAACGTCACGGACTAGGGATAGGTGGCGCAGGTGATCCTTGGTTTGTTTTAGGAAAGAATTTAGAAAAAAACGAGTTGTTAGTTGGGCAAAATATTCATCATGAAGCACTTTTTTCAGATCAATTAACGGCTGTAAATATGAGCTTTACAACGACCAAACCATTAGATACCATATTTAGTTGTACTGCGAAATTTAGATATCGCCAAGAAGATGTTCAGGTAAAAGTTGAGTTGACTCCTTCAAACGGTGCTATTATTTCATTTGCTGAACCTGTTCGAGCAATTACTCCAGGACAAGCAGTTGTTTTATACGACGGTGACGTTTGTCTAGGTGGCGGAACGATTGATGAAGTAATGAAGCAGGGTAAAAAACTAACGTATGTTGGTTAAAGAAGTAGGAGTGGTAACGTGAATGAATTAGATTTAGGCATTTTAGCAATTCAAAATAAAGATTACGAACAAGCTGTTGTTCATTTCAATAACGCAATCGAAGAGGAACCTAATAACCCATTAGGATACATTAATTTTGGAAATTTATTAGCTCGCATGAACGAAATTGAGCGTGCGGAAAGATTTTTTCAAAAAGCTTTAACGCTAGATGAACAGTCGGCAACTGCTTATTATGGCTTGGCTAATTTGTATTATGAACAAGAGCGCTTTGAAGAAGCTGCTAAACTTTATGAAAAAGCCATACAGTTTAACATTCAAGGTGCAGATACTTACTTTATGTTAGGAAAGTGTTTTGAACGATTAGGCAATCCGAAGTTAGCATTGCCATACTTACAAAGAGCAGCAGAACTTGAACCAGAAGACATTCAAATTCGTCTATCTTATGGGATCGGGTTAGCAGCTTTAGAAATGTTTAAAGAAGCAGAGCCAGAGTTTGTTTATGTCATTCATGAAGATATAAATAATGCCGATGCTCATTATAATTTAGGTGTACTTTACGCAGTCTCTACTGAACGAACTGAAGATGCACTTTATCATCTAAAACAAGCATATACACTTCAACCAAATTTTGATCAAGCTCGATATGTATATGACATGATTGCTCTACGAAATTAATGTGAATGGAGATGATTGGTTTGCCAAATCAAATCGAATTATTCAACCAAGACGCTTTGTTTATAGTTGGCAAACCGGTTGTCACCATTTTTCATAACCCCACCAACTTATTCTCCATTATTAAACTCAAAATCAGTGAGACAAACACTACTTTTAATGACAAAGAAATTATTGTTACTGGATATTTTCCTCCATTAATGAATGAAGAAATGTATCGCTTTACTGGTCAAATTAAACAACATCCAAAGTATGGAACACAATTCCAAGTTGAAACATTCTCAAAAGATGTACCTGAGACTGAACAAGGAATTATCCACTATTTATCAAGTGATTTATTTCCAGGGATTGGCCGTAAAACGGCTGAAACCATTGTCAAGAAGCTTGGAAAAGATGCAATACGACTTATATTAGACGACCCAGAATCGCTGGATACTGTTCCAAAATTAGCGAAAGAAAAAAAAGAAACGATTCGTTTTACGCTGGAGCAAAATTTAGGATTAGAACGTGTGATGATTCAATTAAATGAATGGGGTTTTGGCCCGCAGCTAGCCATGCGTATCTATCAAACCTATCGAGAAGAAACGATCGAAGTCTTAATGAAGAATCCTTTTCGATTAATCGAAGATGTAGAAGGAATTGGCTTTCATCGTGCAGATGAATTAGGTGGAAAATTAGGCATGACAGGGAATCATCCTGATCGAATTAAAGCCGCAGTCTTTCATTTGCTTAATGCAGCATCTTTAAGTGAAGGGCATGTGTATCTCCATGCTGAGCATATACTGCCGAATGTGAAACAATTATTAGAGTCAAGTCAGTTTGAAGAGGTGCCTTTTAATGCCATTTCTAATGCTTGTATCGAATTAGTTGAAGATGGAAAACTGGCAGGTGAGATGTCTCGTTTTTATTTGCCATCTCTTTACTTTTCAGAGGTTGGCATTGCTTCCAAACTTGAGCTTTTAATTCAAGAACAGAAGGAGCGAACGGGCTTTCCTACTTCTGAAATTAGAAAAGCACTTGGCGATGCCGAAGAACGGCTAGGTGTAACCTATGCTGAAACTCAAATAGCTGCAATAGAACTTGGTATGAATGCTTCCGTGATGTTGTTAACAGGAGGTCCAGGTACTGGTAAAACGACCGTTGTTAGAGGTCTGGTTGAGGTCTATGCAGAATTACATGGTTTAACCCTTGACCCAAAAGACTATGCAAAAAAAGAAGAACCATTTCCAATCATTTTGGCTGCACCTACAGGTAGGGCTGCGAAACGTTTAAACGAATCAACGGGTCTTCCTGCAATGACGATTCACCGTTTACTTGGTTTTACAGGTCAAGATAAAGAAGAAGAGACAGATCGAGATATAAAAGGAAAGCTAATCATTATTGATGAAATGTCGATGGTCGATACATGGCTTGCACATCAATTACTAAAAGCGATACCCGAAGGAGCACAAGTGATCTTTGTAGGTGATCAAGATCAACTACCACCCGTGGGACCAGGGCAAGTATTAAAAGATTTACTTGAATCAAGTCGAATCCCAACCGTTGAATTGACGGATATTTATCGTCAATCAGCTGGGTCTTCTATCATTGAACTTGCTCATCAAATGAAAAAAGGAAAAATGCCAACGAATTTAACGGATAAAACATCCGATCGTTCGTTTATAAAAGCGGGGCCGGAACAAATTTCAAAAGTTGTTGAACAAGTTATTAAAAGTGCACTTGCTAAAGGCCACACGATAAAAGAACTACAAGTATTAGCACCGATGTACAAAGGACCAGCAGGTATTGATGCATTAAATAAAATGATTCAAGAAATGGTTAACCCTAATGATGCTAAAAAACGTAAAGAACTAACTTTTGGTGATACGATTTATCGAATTGGTGATAAAGTACTTCAATTGATCAATCAACCAGAGAGCCACGTATTTAATGGGGACATGGGCGAAGTTATAAGTATTTCAAAAGCCAGTGAAAATGTTGAAAAACAGGATATGATGGTCGTTTCTTTTGAAGGGATTGAAGTCACATATCAACGTAGTGATTTAGGTCAGCTAACATTAGCTTATTGTTGTTCTATTCATAAATCTCAAGGTAGTGAATTTCCGATTGTCATTATGCCTGTTGTCAGAAGTTATATGAAAATGTTGCGTCGAAATTTACTGTACACTGGCATTACAAGGGCTAAGAATTTCTTGATACTTTGCGGGGATGCTGATGTATTTAAATATGGGATTGAACGTAACGATGATCTTGCTCGTTTAACTTCTTTAAAAGAAAGGTTAAACAACCAAGAAGTATCTGAGGAGTCAGAGAAACTTAAGGACACTACTACTACTACTACTACTACAGTTGAAAAATTAGAAAATCAAGAATTGGCAATCCTGACGGCTGCTAATCATCTATCCATTCATCCTTTAGTTGGCATGAATGGTTCAACTCCTTACGATTTTTTGGAAGAAGTGAATTGACACAAAGGCAATTGTTTTTTATACTAAAAAAAAGTTGCTCATTTTGAGGGAGTATTTTCATTCATTCTTCATGTAAAGCAAGTATAGTTAAACACGTTGATAGAGAAAGTACATTTATAATTCTTGACTTAGAAAAAGGTTCCCCTGGCTGAAAGAACCTTCAAGTATTTAAATGGAAAGCTACTCTTAAGTGCAGCTAATCCCTGCCGTGAGCCGCGTTAAGGCATAATCGAGAGACAGCAGTCATGTTTTGCTGTAACTAGGGTGGTACCGCGAATTTAAAGCCTTCGTCCCTTTTTTAGGGGATTGAGGGCTTTTTCTATTTTAAGGAGGAATGAAAGATGAAAACAGCAGCAGAAATACGTCGAATGTATTTAGATTTCTTTATTGAAAAAGGACATGCAGTTGAACCAAGTGCTCCACTCGTTCCAATCAATGATAATTCATTACTTTGGATTAATAGTGGCGTTGCAACTTTGAAGAAGTACTTTGATGGGCGTGTTATACCTGAAAATCCACGTATTACAAATGCACAAAAATCGATTCGCACAAACGATATCGAAAATGTGGGGAAAACAGCACGACACCATACGTTTTTTGAAATGCTTGGGAACTTTTCTATTGGAGAATACTTTAAAAAAGAAGCAATTGAATGGGCTTGGGAATTTCTAACGGATAAAAAGTGGATGGGCTTTGATCCGGATTTACTATCAATTACGGTTCATCCTGAAGATGAAGAGGCTTATGCAATTTGGAGAGATGTGATCGGTATTCCCGAAGAACGAATTATTCGTTTGGAAGGAAACTTTTGGGATATTGGAGAAGGACCAAGCGGGCCTAACTCTGAGATCTTCTATGACCGAGGTGAAAGCTACGGCAATGACCCAACAGATCCGGAAATGTATGCTGGCGGAGAAAACGACCGTTATTTAGAAATATGGAATTTAGTTTTCTCGGAATTCAATCACAATCCAGATCATACGTATACACCATTACCAAAACAAAATATTGATACTGGAATGGGCCTAGAACGTATGGCGTGTGTTGTGCAAAATGTACCAACTAATTTTGATACAGATCTGTTTATGCCAATCATTCAAAAAACTGAGGAAGTTTCTTCAAAATCGTACGGAAAAGATTTAAATGATGATTTAGCATTTAAAGTAATTGCCGACCACACACGTACGGTTGCATTTGCAATTGGTGATGGTGCATTACCATCTAACGAAGGTCGTGGGTATGTATTACGTAGATTATTACGTCGTGCTGTACGTTACGGAAAAAATTTAGGAATTGATCGTCCATTCATGTATACTCTGGTTCCAGTTATTGGCGAAATCATGAACGATTTTTATCCTGAAGTAGAAGCAAAACAAGATTTCATTATGCGCGTTATTAAAAATGAAGAAGAACGTTTCCATGAAACATTGCAAGATGGGTTAAGCATATTATCAGCTGTCATATCATCTCAGCAAGAAGCAGGCTTAAACATTATTCCTGGTAATGATGCTTTCCGATTATATGATACGTACGGGTTCCCAGTGGAGTTAACCGAAGAGTACGCTGAAGAAGCTGGAATGACCGTTGATCATGAAGGGTTCAAAACCTCACTTGAAGAGCAACGTACTCGTGCTCGTTCAGCAAGAAAAGACGTTGACTCAATGCAAGTACAATCAGAAGTTTTAGGGAATCTAAAAGAAGAGAGTACTTTTGTTGGTTATGATACTTTAGCAATAAGCACGAAAGCGCTTGTGATCATAAAAGATGGTGAAATAGTAAACCATGCCAATGAAGGTGATGAAGTCAAACTAATTCTTGAGCAAACTCCTTTTTATGCTGAAAGTGGCGGACAAATTGCTGATCATGGTTCACTAGAAAGTGATTTGTTTAAAGGCTTTGTAAAAGACGTCCAAAAGGCTCCGAACGGTCAAAATTTACACACAGTTTTAATTGAATCAGGAGAACTTACAACTGGTCATGAAGTTACAGCATCAGTTGACCAATCTTTAAGAAACTCAACTGTTAAAAATCATACAGCTACTCATCTTTTACACCAAGCATTAAAGGATGTACTAGGAACGCATGTTAACCAAGCAGGTTCTTATGTAGGACCTGACCGATTGCGTTTTGACTTCTCTCATTTTGGCCAAGTAACTAAAGAAGAACTCGAAAAAATTGAACAACATGTGAATGAAAAAATTTGGGAAGATATTCAAGTTGTTACTGGCTATCATGGGATTGATGAAGCGAAGCAAATGGGCGCAATGGCGTTGTTTGGTGAAAAATACGGTAAGATTGTTCGTGTGGTATCAATTGATCGTTACTCACTTGAATTATGTGGTGGATGCCATGTAAGTAATACTTCGCAAATTGGATTCTTTAAACTTGTCTCAGAAAGTGGCATTGGAGCGGGAACTCGAAGAATTGAAGCTCTAACTGGAAAAGCTGCTTATGAATTAATTAAATCAGAGGAACAACTTTTGAGTGAAGTTGCAACTTTAGTGAAATCAAATCCGAAAGATTTATTATCAAAAATCCAAGGACTACAGATGGAAATGAAACAAATGCAAAGAGAAAATGAATCATTATCTTCAAAAATTGCGAATAGCCAGTCGTCTTCTATACTTTCAAATGCACAAGAAATGAATGGTGTTACTGTTTTATCTGCGCGTGTTGAAGCGAAAGATAATAACCAATTACGACAAATGATGGACGACTTAAAAACAAAAATGAAACAGGCTGTTATTGTTTTAGGTGCATCTGAAGAAGGAAAAGTTATGTTAATCGCTGGTGTAACAAATGATTTATCAGGTGGCAAATATCATGCTGGAAATCTTGTGAAATTTGTTGCAGAACAATGTGATGGCAAGGGTGGAGGTCGACCGGATATGGCAATGGCCGGCGCTAAAGATGCTTCAAAACTTGATGGTGCTTTACAATCTGTGTATGATTATGTCAAATCCGTTTAATTGTCAGATGAAATCGGTTATACTAATGTTGTAAGTCAAAATCATATATATATGTACAACCCATTTTTTCTGAAAGCGAGGTGCTGATCATGAGTTCATTTGACAAGACGATGAAGTTTAACTTTCCAGAAGAGTCTATGGAACAAGAAGTAAAACAAGTAATGCTTCATGTCCATTCGGCACTTGAAGAGAAAGGTTACAACCCAATTAACCAAATCGTGGGCTATTTACTTTCGGGTGATCCGGCATATATTCCTCGCCATCAAGAAGCACGTAATTTGATACGCAAGCTTGAGCGAGACGAAATACTTGAAGAGCTTGTTAAGTTTTATATCAAGAAGAATAACGAGGCGTAGACATGAGAATAATGGGGCTTGATGTTGGTTCAAAAACGGTTGGAATCGCAGTTAGCGATGCTTTCGGTTGGACAGCCCAAGGAATTGAAACCATCAAAATTGATGAAAGTAATAACCAATTCGGCATTGATCGGATTGGAGAACTTGTGAAATTTCATGAAGTGTCTACTTTTGTTGTCGGTTATCCGAAAAACATGAACAACAGTATTGGTCCTAGAGCTGAAGCATCTGAAAGGTTCGCTGAATTGCTCAAAGTGACATTTAACAAACCTGTTGTATTATGGGATGAGCGCTTAACAACGGCTGCTGCAGAAAGAATGTTAATACAAGCAGATGTGAGCCGTAAAAAAAGGAAGCAAGTGATTGATAAAATGGCTGCGGTTATGATTTTACAAGGTTACTTAGACAGCAAATCTAATATGAGGTGATTGGAATGGAACACGGACAACAAAACATTACAGTAGTAGATGATAACGGTACTGAGCAATTATGCGAGATTCTTTTTACATTTGAGTCAGATGAATTTAAAAAATCATATGTTCTTTACTACCCAATTGGTGCTGAAGAAGATGAAAATGAAGAGATTGAAATTCATGCATCTTCTTTCTTACCATCAGAAGATGGTAAAGATGGCGAACTTCAACCAATTGAAACTGACGAAGAGTGGGCGATGATTGAAGAAATGCTTAACACTTTCTTAGATGAAGAAGAGGAAGAAGACGAAGAATAATCAATCTTTCTAAAGGTGGAATGAATAAAATCATTCCACCTTTTTCTTTTGTGTAAAATTCTAGTATAATAAGTGTCAGATAGAGGGGGGAAACCCGTGGAAAACGAAACAAAAAAAGAGATCATGTTTAATCGTATGAAAGAAAAGAAAAAAGAAGTGAAAATTGTTCGACGGATTGTGCTTGCAATTGTCCTAATTGTCTTGATTGGCGGGGGTATAGCAGCCTATAGTGGATACAATTATGTTAAGAGTGCTTTACAACCGATGGATGAAAATTCTGAAAAAGTTATCCCTATTACAGTAGAAATTGGTTCAAATTTAGATTCAATTGCAACACTATTAGAAAAAAATGAGATTATCAAAGATGCTCGCATTTTTAAATATTATGCGAAATTTAACAATGAATCAGATTTCCAAGCAGGTGATTATGGCTTAACTCAAGCGATGACTCTTGACGAATTAATTGAAAGTTTAAAAACGGGTAAAGTATATCGTGAACCAGTATTTACTATGACAGTTCCTGAAGGTTTAACATTGGGTCAAATTGCGGCAGTGGTTGAAAAGAGAACCATTCATTCAGCAGAAGACTTTTTAGAACTTGTGAAAGATCCAGTTTTTATCGACGAGATGATTAATAAATATCCAACATTATTGACTGATGAAGTAAAAGGTGAGAATGTTCGTTACGCATTTGAAGGATATTTATATCCTGCTACGTATGCTTTTTATGAAGAAAACCCATCTTTAAAAGAAATCGTTGATCAAATGTTGAGTTCGACAGCTAATGTAGTGGCACCTTACACAGATATGTTAGCAGAACAAGAAAAAACGGTTCATTGGCTATTAACATTTGCTTCATTATTAGAAGAAGAAGCAACAGCTTCAACTGACCGCGAAATGATTGCGAGTGTTTTCTTTAATCGTTTAGATGAAGGAATTCCTTTACAAACGGATCCAACTGTTTTGTACGCGTTTGAAGGGGGAAGAGACAATATAGCCTCTGATAAAAATACAGAACATCCTTATAATACGTATTCGGTTCAAGGTCTTCCACCAGGTCCGATTGCTAATCCTGGACAAGCATCTATTGATGCAGTTTTCAATGCACCTGAATCAGATAATTTATATTTCCTTGCTGATGAAAATGGAACGAATTATTTTTCTGAAAGTTACGAAGAACACTTGCAAAAGATTGAAGAACACTTGCGTTAAAGGGTTGAAGGGAAGCTATCTGCTTTCCTTCTTTTTTCGTGCATAAAGGTGTCCAACTTTTGAAAACTTTACATAAGAAAACATGGTAGGTTGTGACAATAAGGTTGCCAGCTAGGAATTTGTAATGCTATGATTGAGTGTAATTTTTGCGAATTAAAGGAGTTAAAGTCGATATGAGGACAACAGATTCCTACATTGAATCACATATAATTAATCGTTCACCCCAATTGATGGAAATGGAAGAATTTGCTCGAAACAACCATATTCCGATTATGGAACTCGTTTCAATTGAATCATTTTTACAACTTTTAAGATTGCAAAATCCAGATTCAATATTAGAAATTGGTTCTGCAATTGGTTATTCAGCCATTCGAATGGCAACAGCCCTACCAAATACTAAGATCACAACGATTGAAAAAGATGAAAACCGGGCTGAATTAGCTCGCACATATATCGAAAAAAATGAATTAACCAAGAGGATTCAATTATTATCTGGTGATGCGTTGGAAATTGATTTACTTTCACTAGCATCCACCAAATACCAGGCTATTTTTATTGATGCAGCTAAAGGTCAATATCAACGATTTTTTGATAAATATGCACCACTAGTGCCTTCAGGTGGTGTTATTTATTGTGACAATATGCTGATGCGTGGTTTTACAGAGATCGAGCTATCTGATGTTCCTAGAAGAAAACGAACAATGGTAAGAAATCTTCAATCTTTCACAAAATGGTTAATGAATCACGAAGAATATATAACAACCTTCCTTCCAATAGGGGATGGAATTACGATAAGTATAAAGAGGTGACATTAATGAAAAAACCGGAACTTCTCGTTACGCCAAAATCTGTAGAACATCTAAATGAACTTATTTCTGCGGGTGCTGATGCTTTTCTTATAGGTGAAAAGCAATTTGGATTAAGGCTTCCTGGTGAATTTAAACTAAATGATATTGAAAAATCAGTTCAACTCGCTCACGCTTCAAATAAAAAGGTGTATGTTTCGATGAATGCTTTATTTCATAATGCAAAAATAGATGACCTATTACCTTATATGCAGAATTTAGAACAGATGAACGTTGATGGAATTGTATTTGGAGATCCAGCAATCGTTCAAATAAAAAAAGATTCTCAGCTTTCCATTCCTCTGCATTGGAATACTGAAACCACAGCGACCAATTGGTATACAGCGAACTATTGGGGTAGACGGGGTGCCAATAGAGCAGTTCTTGCAAGAGAATTAAGTCTCGAAGAAGTCGTTGAAATAAAAGAAAACGCAGAAGTAGCTATTGAGGTTCAAATTCATGGAATGACATGCATGTTCCAATCCAAAAGAGCCTTGTTAGGAAATTATTTTCTTTATCAAGATAAAGCAATGGAAATTGAGAATCGCTCTAGTGGTCGACCGATGTTCTTACATGATAAAGAAAGAAATAATAAATACCCTATATTTGAAGATATGAATGGAACACATATTTTCAGTCCTAACGACATGTGTTTAATCGATGAGTTAGGTGAATTGATTGAAGCCGATATCGATTCATTTAAAATTGATGGAATTTTACAAGAAGAATCGTATATTACGAAAGTAACGGCTTTGTATCGTCAAGCGATTGATGTATATGCGGAATCACCTAATTTATATGAAGAGGTAAAAAATCATTTCGTAGCATCAATCGAAAAAATACAACCAGATTTACGTCCGCTGGATACTGGATTTTTCTTTAAAGAAACGGTTTATTAAGGTGAATTATTTTAAAAAAAGAGTATAATGGGATATTTTTATACAACCCAATAATGTATGTAAGTTTTTAACTCAGTTATTTTGCGGTTTTTCACAGAAGATGTGTAAATGAGCATCACTTATGTAACGAAGCCAAATGCGTTGCAAAAGTATACAAAGCCTTTGAGAAGAGAGGATTTCTATGTCATTGTTACAACAAAAAGGAATTGGCGAATATATAGATGGAAAACGGATCATTACAAAAAAACCTGAACTTCTTGCTCCAGCTGGGGATTTAGAAAAGTTGAAAATAGCTATTCATTACGGAGCGGATGCTGTTTTTATAGGTGGCCGTGAATTTGGATTACGTTCAAATGCCGGGAATTTTTCCATTGATGAAATGCGTCAAGCCGTTGAATTTGCAATTCCTTATGGTGCGAAGATTTATGTAACGACCAATATTTTTGCTCACAATGAAAATATGATTGGGTTAGCTGATTATTTAAAGAATATTGAATCCGCAGGGGTCACTGGTATAATTGTTGCGGACCCATTAATCATTGAAACTTGTCGTCAAGAAGCACCGAAACTTGAAATTCATTTAAGTACTCAGCAATCACTTTCTAACTGGAAAGCAGTGGAGTATTGGAAAAATGAAGGACTACATCGAGTAGTATTGGCTAGAGAAACCAGCGGTGATGAAATACAAGAAATGAAAGAAAAAGTTGATATTGAAATTGAGGCCTTTATTCATGGTGCTATGTGTATTGCCTACAGTGGACGTTGTACATTGTCTAATCATATGACTGCACGTGATTCTAATCGTGGAGGATGTTGCCAGTCATGTAGATGGGACTATGATTTATATACAGTTCAAGATGGCAATGAGAAAGCTTTATTTGATGAATCGGATGCCTCCTTTGCCATGAGTCCTAAAGATTTAAAATTAGTTGAATCAATTCCAAGAATGATTGAACTGGGAATTGACTCCCTTAAAATTGAAGGACGCATGAAATCCATTCATTATGTAGCTACTGTTGTTAGCGTATACCGAAAGGTTATTGATGCATATTGTGCAGACCCAGATAATTTTAAAATCAAACAAGAATGGCTTGAAGAGCTAGACAAATGTGCGAATAGAGACTCTGCTTCGGCTTTCTTTGAAGGTGAACCAGGGGTTGATGAACAAATGTATGGTGTTCATGGTCGAAAAACATCTACAGACTTTATAGGGCTCGTTTTAGATTACGATCAAGAATCGCAAATAGTTACTTTACAACAAAGAAACTATTTTGAAGTCGGTCACGAAGTTGAATTTTTCGGACCTGAAATCAACAATGTATGTATGACGATTAACGAATTGTGGGATGAAAAAGGACGGGCAATAGATATAGCAAGACATCCGAAACAAATTGTTCAATTTAAATCCGAAGTCCCGCTTTACCCAAATAATATGATGCGAAAGGAGATTATCAGATGAATCATAAACGTCCAGTTGTCATCGGAATTGCAGGAGGATCTGGTTCCGGTAAAACAAGTGTTACAAACGCCATTTATGAAGTATACAAAGAGCACGCTGTTGTCGTTATTGAACAAGACTATTATTATAAAAATCAGAGTCATTTAGAGATGGAAGAGCGTTTAAAAACGAATTATGATCATCCATTAGCATTTGATACAGATTTGTTAATTGATCACATACACCAATTACTAAATAGACAAGCCATTGAAAAGCCAGTATATGATTATGCTTTGCATACTCGAGCGAAAGACAGTATAATCGTTGAACCACAGGATGTTATTATTCTCGAAGGAATTTTAGTCTTAGAAGATGAACGTTTACGTAATTTAATGGATATTAAATTATTTGTTGATACAGATTCGGATTTACGAATCATTAGACGAATATTAAGAGATATCAATGAACGCGGACGTTCGATTGAATCAGTTGTGGAACAATACTTGTCAGTTGTTCGCCCAATGCACAACCAATTCATCGAACCTACGAAGAGATATGCAGATATTATCATTCCTGAAGGTGGTCAAAACCAAGTTGCAATCGATTTAATGGTTACAAAAATTAAAACTATTCTTGAATCTGATATCATTGTGTAATATGATATTCAAAGACTGACAATATTAACTAAAAATTGTGTCGTATATTCAAGCACTATCCGGCATAGTATTTTTAAGAGGATGCAAGTAGTTGAAGGAGTGAAATACATTGTCTACAGAAAAACAATATCCAATGACAGTAGCGGGGAAAAAGAAATTATCTGATGAACTTGAGTTCCTTAAAACGGTTAAACGTAAAGAAGTAGTAGAACGTATTAAAATTGCTCGTAGTTTTGGCGATTTATCAGAAAATTCTGAATACGATTCCGCTAAAGAGGACCAAGCCTTTGTGGAAGGACGTATTTCAACTTTAGAATCTATGATTCGCAATGCAGTCATAATTGAAGAAGATGAAAAAAATAACGATATCGTCTCACTTGGGAAAACGGTTTCATTTATAGAAATTCCTGATGGCGATCAAGAGACATATACGATCGTTGGTTCAGCTGAAGCTGACCCTATCGAAGGACTAATTTCAAATGATTCTCCAATTGCTAAAAGTTTAATCGGGCGTTCAGTGGGAGACCAGGTTAAAGTATTAACACCTGGTGGAGAGATGGACGTTAAAATCGTTTCTATTAATTAATACTATTTAAAATCCACTCCTGTCTTGATGGGAGTGGATTTTCTATACATTTATTTTCATAGGAATGGGGATGGAAATGATTTATGCGAAAAAAACAATCCTTAACGGCTGCTGGACTCGAAAAACTTCGAAATGAATTAGATGATTTGAAGAACGTGAAGCGTAAAGAAGTGATTGCTCGAGTAAAAGCATCTCGTTGTTTTGGTCTTATCGAAAATACAGATTATCAAACTGCACGTGAAGACCAAGGTTTTATCGAAGGTCGCATACTAACTTTAGAAAATATCCTTCAGAACGCAGAAGTGATTGATCAAAATAAACTTAATAAGAAAATTATTGAGATTGGACATACTGTCTTAGTTCGAGAAATGCCAGATGGAGAAAATGAAACTTTTTCAATTGTAGGTTCAGCTGAAGTAGATCCTCTCAATGGGAAAATTTCTCCGGAATCACCTATTGCAAAGCAAATGATAGGCAAACAAGTCGGCGATGAATTAAAAGTAAAAACTCCGAATGGTGAAATTTTATTTTTAATCTTATCGATATCTTAATATCATTAAATTGAAACTTAATTTTAATCGTTTCGTCTAATTTGTTATTATAATCTGTGGTAGCATTTTTAATATTGCGAACAAAAAAGTATTGCATATATCTCGAAATAATAACGAGATTTTAGAAGGAGGAGACGTGGATGGCAGAAACACAACGTCGGTATTCATCAAGAACGAATCGACCTAATAAACCAAGGAATATGAATAAAATCTTAAATGGATTAATAGCATTGGTTGTTGTTTTAATTGTGATTACAGCTGGAATAATCTTTTTTGGAAATGATACATCAGAAAAAGCGGAATCTCCTAAAAACGAAGATATTGTAAGTAACACAGAATCGGATACGGATTCAAATGAAGAATCTTCTTTAGGTTCTGGAGAATCAAATTCCGATGAAGAGACTGAAGAAGATGTAACAGAAGGTTTAACAACTGAAGAGGTTGAACCAACTGAAGAAGAGAAAGCTTCAGAAGAAACAACTGAAGAAACAGAATCAACTGAAAGTACAACTACTGAAGGTGGCTCAGTAACCTCTACACCATCCGATGATCCAATCGTATCTGAAAGTATCACAAATACTGCTTGGGAGCCTTTAAAGACCTCTCAGACGGGTTCACACACGTCCGTTTATGAAAAAGGACATGTCGATTGGGACGAAAAAGTACAAGCATTATCATACGCAACAGGTTTAGCAAGCGAAAATATGATTGTTTGGCAGTTAAGTAATGGTGGAGGACCTCAGAAATCTATTGGTGTTGTATCCTCTAACGATAAACAAGAAAAATATCGTGTATATTTACAATGGGTTGATGAACAAGGATGGAAACCAGAAAAAATGGAGACTTTAAAAACATTGGAAGGCGCCTATTGACATTCGGCGCCTCTTTTATTATTTTTAGGGAAGTGTTTTTACAAGGTAGTCGATGTAATTAAGCTTTCCGTTTTTTTTATAATTACTTCGATGCGAATGGAATAGAAACCTTAAACAAAATCATTTTGAGGATTTTTATTAAAAAGTTATATAACTAAAGAGAATTGAGGCGAGTCGATTATGAAAATTGCCGTTATTGGTGCAATGGAACAGGAAGTTGAAGCGTTACGCTTAGCAATTGAAGATGCACAGACAGATATCATCGCTAAAAGTGAATTTACTGTTGGAAAGTATGCTGGTCATGATGTTATTTTACTGAAAAGTGGAATTGGAAAAGTAAATGCAGCTATGTCTACATCGATCTTGCTTGAGAAGTTTAACCCTGATATTGTCATTAACACGGGTTCAGCGGGTGGGTTCGATTCGTCTTTAGAAGTTGGAGCGATTGTTATTTCTGACGAAGTTCGTCACCATGATGTAGATGTTACAGCTTTTGGTTACGAGATGGGACAAGTACCGGATCTTCCTCCTGCTTTTAAATCAGATGAGAAACTTCGCAAGTTAGCTGAAGCAACGGTAAATGAATTAGGAGAACATCAATATGCAACAGGCTTAATAGCAACAGGCGACTCGTTCATGAGTGATTCAGAGAGAGTAGAATTAGTTCGTGGATATTTTCCGCAAATGAAAGCAGCTGAAATGGAAGCTGCTGCAGTAGCTCAAGTGTGTTATCAGTTTGAAGTTCCTTTCGTTATTATTCGTTCACTCTCTGATATTGCTGGAAAAGAGTCGAGTATCAGTTTTGAGGAGTTCTTACCACTTGCAGCGAAACATTCAACAGAAATCGTTTTACGATTGATTGCGAAATTGTAAACAATTGTCTTGTTATAAACTGAGTTTAATTAGAGGCTCTTTCGATATCGAGTGAATCGAAAGAGTTTTTTTCATGGGTGAAAAGTTGGTATAATTTAACCAATGCTCGTTTTTCAATACGAGATACATAACTTCTTGAAATATTTAATTGTTTAGCAATTTGCTTTTGCGTCATGGGTTCAAATGATCGTAATCCATACCTTCTTTCCAATATTTCAAGTTCCCTCTTTTCTAACTTTTCTAGATGTCGATACAAACGAGCCATCTGTTCCTTTTGTTCAATGGTTTGTTGAGCAGTGTCATCATTGGTTTGAAGCAAATCTGTAATCTGTAATGAATGTCCATCTTTATCAGTGCCTATAGGTTCATATAAGGAGACATCTTTCTGAACTTTTTTCTGTGATCTTAAGTGCATCAGAATCTCATTTTCAATACATCTCGCTGCGTATGTTGCAAGGCGTGTTTTTTTATCCGGTGTATAACTTGCTACAGCTTTCATCAGACCAATGGTTCCAATGGAAATATAGTCATCTAGTTGTTCATGTTTTGGGTGGAATTTTTTTACAATATGAGCAACGAGGCGCATATTTCTTTCAATTAGTTCATGCTTTGCATCTTCGTCACCTTTTAGACATAATTGAACATAATGGGCTTCTTCTTCCTGACTAAGAGGTTTCCGAAATGCCTGCCCTTTTAAATAACCAATTACAGCGGGAATTTCAATCCACATTTGAAGGATCGCCGTAAAAATACCGCTCATGATGAATCGCACCTCCATGTCGTCTTTTGTCACTATATGTTTCCAAAAAGAAATCCATGAAAAAAACGACCACTTAAGTGGTCGTTAAACTTTTCTTAACGTAAATGTGCTAATCATGAGAATGGCTAATATGACGGTTAAGAACATATAAAAGACCGGTGGGAAAATTGACAATCCAAAAAATGAAAGTGTTAAGATAGTTCCTGCTGCAGTAATTGGTAACCCTGTGAAATAACCATTAGATTCCATGATATTAAATCTTGCCAGTCTAAATGCTCCACTGGCAATATAAATAATAGCAACAATCATTCCAACTGTTCCAAATTCAAATAAATCGACCATGTAAATGAGTATGGCTGGTGCAACTCCAAATGAGATAATATCACTCATTGAGTCAAGTTGTTTCCCTAATTCGGATTCTTGTCCTAATTTCCGGGCAACCATGCCATCAAAACGATCGAGTAACGCTGCAATAAATATAAACAGGACGCTATAGCTATATGATTCGTTTAATGTTGCCATAATGGCAGCACCACCAAACGATAAATTACCAATTGTGATCATATTAGCGGCATGCGCTTTCATTTTTTTGATTGAGTGATCCAATCGTTGAAATAAAAACAATGGAACAACACTCCTTTGCTTATAAGCTATTTTACTATTATACTTCGTTCATATCAAAAAAGGTAGAGCGTATTTTAAACGGAGGTACAACATGAGACAAAAGGTATACCAATTACTAATTGAACTAACAAATGGAAAAAGCACTTCAAAAATGTTGCAAAAAGTTACAACATCAAAATGGAGTCGAAGATTAGTACCATCCTATATTCAAACATACGGAATTAATACGGCAGAAGTTGAAAAACCGATTGATTCATTTGAATCTCTTCATGAATTCTTCATCAGGCAATTAGATAGTCAGTATCGCCCAGTTGATAGTGGAATTGAGGCGATCGTTAGTCCAGTTGATGCAAAAGTCGAAACAATGGGTGTAATTTCTGAAGAAGGTACATTTACAGTGAAAGGAAAATTGTATACGGTTGCTGATTTACTAGGATATAAAGAGTATGCCGCGATGTACGAAGGTGGAAACTATGTTGTTTTCTACTTAAGTCCAGCAGATTATCATCGCATACATAGTCCTGTCGATGGACATCTTAAAAAACAGTATATGTTAGGTGAAAAATCTTATCCTGTGAATCAAGCAGGTTTAACATATGGGAAATCTCCAATCAGCGGAAATTATAGACAAGTTTCACATGTCATTTGTGCAAATCAGAAGAAATGTGCTGTTATTAAAGTCGGAGCAATGTTTGTAAACTCAATACAACTAACTAATACTTCAAGGGAATGGGTCAAGGGTAAAGAAGTGGGTTATTTTACTTTTGGATCAACAGTCGTCTTACTTTTTGAAAAAGACGCAATTTCATTCGAATCTAATATACAACCAAATCATCATGTCCGAATGGGTGAGAAGATCGGGAGTATGTTATAATGATAAACAGAAAATTAGCTTGAACGGAGTGTGTCAGGGTGTATCGAAATTTTTTACCAAGTGAATTTGTGCGAAGTGTTTTTCACATTTCACCAGAACATTTAAAAGAAAAAGGGATAAGTGGTATCATAACGGATTTAGATAATACATTAGTTGAATGGGATCGACCAGACGCAACACCAAAGTTGGTTGAATGGTTAAAGTCCATGAAAGATGCAGGCATTCAAGTAACAATTGTGTCAAATAATAATGAATTAAGAGTGCAATCTTTCGCGGATCCGTTAGGTATTCCATTTATATATAAAGCGAGAAAACCTATGGGCAAAGCTTTCCGTAAAGCTTTGCAAATCATGAGCGTTAAAAAAGAAGAGGTCGTAGTTATAGGCGACCAATTGCTAACAGACGTTGTTGGCGGCAATCGAATGAAATTACATACCATTCTAGTTTTACCTGTAGCGAGTTCAGACGGATTCTTTACCCGTTTTAATCGGTTAGTAGAACGACGAATATTTAGTTCTTTAAAAAGAAGAGGGTATGTAACATGGGAGGAAGAAGTTTGACAAATCAACCAACATGTATCGGATGCGGTACAGTAATTCAAATTGAAAATCCGAAAGAACCTGGTTATGCTCCACCGTCATCTTTAGAAAAAGAAACGCTCATTTGTCAGCGTTGTTTTAGATTGAAAAATTATAACGAAATACAACCTGTTTCTTTAACAGATGATGATTTTTTAAGAATTTTAAATAGCTTGGGCAAAGAACAAGGACTAATCGTTAAAATCGTTGATATTTTTGATTTTAATGGAAGTTGGTTACCGGGATTACATCGTTTTGTAGGTAATAATCCTATTTTACTTGTAGCAAACAAAGTAGACCTATTGCCAAAATCCGTCAAAAAGAATCGCGTCATTCATTGGTTAAAACAAGAAGCGAAAAAGCTAGGCCTAAACCCTATTGATGTCATGTTGGTAAGTGCTCATAAAGGGACAGGCATGATTGAAGCAATGGAAGCCATTGATAAGTATCGTGAAGGTAAAGATGCTTATGTAGTTGGTTGTACGAATGTTGGGAAATCTACATTTATTAATCGAATAATAAAGCAAGTAACTGGTGAAAAAGAAGTGATTACGACGTCTCACTTTCCAGGAACTACACTAGATCTTATTGAAATTCCATTAGATGATGACCAAGCATTGTATGACACGCCTGGTATTATCAATCATCACCAAATGGCTCACTTTTTAGATTCTTCTGAATTGAAATGGATAACACCTAAAAAAGAAATCAAACCGAAAGTATTCCAAATGAATGCAGAGCAAACTTTATATTTAGGTGGTCTAGCAAGATTTGATTTCATTCAAGGTGAACGTTCATCTTTCACTGTTCATATTTCAAATGATTTGCCGATTCACCGTACGAAGCTAGAAAATGCTGACGAATTATACGCGAATCATTTAGGTGGAATGCTAGCGCCTCCATCAGTGGAATTTATAGAAAATTTCCCTAAACTAGTTCGACATGAGTTTTCAATTAAAGAAGAAAAAACCGATATTGTATTTTCGGGTTTAGGTTGGATAACGATTAACAAACCTAATGTAGTCATTGCAGCATATGCACCAAAAGGAGTAGAAATTCAATTGAGGCCTTCATTAATTTAGGAGGGATGATTAAGTGAAAAAGTGGTATGCAGTTATTGGTGATCCCATATCTCACTCTCTTTCTCCGCTAATGCATAGTAAATGGTTTGAAGACATGAATATGAATGCAACTTATATTCCTATTCATGTCTCTAAAGATCAATTACAAGAAGCCGTAAAATCTTTAAAACTTTTAGGAGCGAGTGGATGGAATGTAACCATTCCTCATAAAGAGACTATCATTCCATTATTAGACCATTTGTCAAAATCTGCAGAGTGGATGGGAGCTGTCAATACAGTTGTTGTAGAACAAGATGGTAGTCTTACTGGACACAATACAGATGGTGAAGGTTTCGTTAGCTCATTAGAAGAAATCGTTGGTACTCAGTTAAAAGATGTTGAAATACTAATAGTTGGAGCGGGTGGAGCTGCAAGAGGCATAGCTTTTGCTTTAACAGCTGCTGGGTATACCAATATTTCTTGTACGAATCGTACGCTTCAAACAGCAGAAACACTCATGCAAGATATTGGAGGAATACAAGCTTTGTCCATTTTGAGTGCTGAAGAAAAGCTATATGATTTCCGTATAATCATTCAAACGACTCCACTTGGCATGAAGAGTACAGAAGATACATTGCCTATTTCAATGGATTTGCTAAATCCTTCAGCAATTGTTGCGGATATTGTGTATAATCCAATATTGACGCCTTTTTTATTACATGCTGAAAAAAAGGGGGCGACGATTGTGAATGGACTGGGAATGTTCGTTCATCAAGGCGCTCTATCGTTTGAAAAGTGGACAAAAGAACAACCAGATACAGAACAAACAATAAAAGAATTAACGCGAATTTTAGGAGGACCCTATGTTAACAGGTAAACAAAAACGCTTTTTACGAAGTGAAGCTCATCATTTAACACCTATTTTCCAAGTTGGTAAAGGTGGAGTAAATGATCATATGCTTAAACAAATTTCTGAAGCATTAGAAGTACGGGAGTTATTAAAGGTAAGTATTTTAACGAACAATGAAGATGATAAAAATGATGTTGCGATTAAATTGGCTAAGGGTACAAAGTCTGAACTTGTGCAATTAATCGGTTTGACTGTTGTTCTGTATAAACCTTCTAAAGAAAATAAAAAGATTGTGCTACCTACAAAAAGTTAAACATGAAAAAAGTATGCATTTTTGGCGGAACATTTAATCCTCCACATATCGGACATCTGATCATGGCAAACGAAGTATTTCATGCGCTAGAACTTGATGAGATACGATTTATGCCCAATGCTATACCACCACATAAAGAGGTGGTAGACCTATGTACTTCTGACCAAAGAAAACAAATGGTACAACTCGCTATTGAACCATTTCCTTATTTTTCGATTGAACCTATTGAATTAACACGTGGAGGTCGTTCTTATACGTTTGACACAATGGTTGAACTTCAAAGTAAGGAACCTGACACCCAGTTTAGTTTTTTAATTGGTGGAGATATGATTGCTAGTCTCGAAAGTTGGTATCAAGTAGATGAGCTTGTTAAGCTTGTTCAATTGGTAGGGGTTAAACGGCCAGGGTATGAAGCGAAGACTAATTATCCGGTCTTACAAATTGAAGTTCCACAAATCAATTTGTCTTCGACGACATTAAGGAAACGACTTGCCTTACATCAAGATGTTTCATTATTAATACCGGAGTCGGTACAAGATTATATCCGTCAGGAGAAATTATATGACTCGAGATAAATATTTAGAAGCTGTGCGTTTGCGCATGCCTGAGACTCGATATGTGCATACATTAGGTGTAATGAAAACAGCCAAACGTTTAGCGAAGGTTTATGGAGAATCTGAACAGGACGCAGAACTTGCAGCTATTTTACATGATGTCGCTAAATTTGCAGATAGAAATTGGTTAAAACAACAGATTGTCGAACATCATATGGATGAAAGACTTTTATCGTTTCATCATGAATTGTGGCATGCTCCAGTTGGAGCACTCGTTGCACAGCAAGAGTTTGGTGTAACGAATCAAACCATACTTGATGCTATACGATTCCATACAACGGGAAGAGCTAATATGTCCAAGCTTGAAAAGATCATTTATTGTTCGGATATGATTGAACCTAATCGACAATTTCCCGGATTAGAAGAATTACGTGAACATGCTGAAGAGGGCTTAGACGTTTTGATGGAGATGTGTGTCAAACGTTCAATTCAATTTTTAATACAAAAAAATCAACCGGTATATCCGGATTCCATTCATTGTTATAATGAATTGGTCACACGAAAGGAAAATGAATGAATGTCAGAATCAACCATATTAGAAATAGCTTATAAAGCAGCAGATGATAAACGTGCTGAAGATATCGTCGTATTAAACATGAAAGGTGTTTCATTGTTAGCGGATTATTTCGTAATTTGTCACGCAAACTCTGATCGCCAAGTTCAAGCTATCGCAAAAGAAATGGCAGACCAAGCAAGTAAAGCTGGCTATGATGTAAAACGACTAGAAGGTTTCGACTCAGCAAGATGGGTACTAGTTGATATGGGCGACGTGGTTGCTCATGTATTCCACAAAGACGAACGTGCATTTTATAACTTAGAACGTCTGTGGGGCGACGCACCAATTATCGAAGTGGAATCACAAGCTTAATGTCTAGCTATACTGAATTTGCTAGGATCTATGACGAATTAATGACAGATATTCCGTATGATTTATATGTTGAAAAAGTTTTGGAGGCATGTAAACAACCAAATGGAAAATCGTTATTAGATATTGGTTGTGGCACTGGTGTGTTATCTTCAAAGTTTGCGAATGCAGGATTTGATGTGCAGGCTGTTGATTTGTCGGAAGAAATGTTATCGATGGCACAGCAACGTTTTGCTAAGAATCAACAACAAATCCCATTATTTTGTATGTCTATGTCCGAATTAAATGGGTTTGAAGAAATTGATGTGGCCGTAATAGCTATTGATTCTTTAAACTACTTGTCTGAAAAACAGAAGGTAGTCGATACCTTTTCAGTTGTTTATTCAAGTTTAAAAAAAGGAGGACATTTATTCTTTGATGTCCATTCTTTATTTAAAATGGATGAACTGTTTTTAGATGGTCCTTTTACTTATGAAAATGAAAATCAAGCGTATATTTGGCATACAGAAGCGGGTGAATACCCTCATTCGGTTCATCATGATTTAACATTTTTCGTAAAAACAGAGAGTGGTTTGTATGAAAGATTCGAAGAGCACCATGTCCAGCGTACATACTCAGTACAGCAATATGTTACTTGGTTAAAAGAACAAGGTTTTACTTCTATTCATATAGGAGCCGATTGGTCAAATCAATCACCAACAGAAACAAGCGAAAGAATTTTCTTTCACGCTATTAAATAAATCTTTCCCAATTCAAGCAATTCGTATATAGTGAGATTAGCTCTATATGAATTGCTGAATGAAGGAAAGGACATCCCATTCTGATCCCTTCATGGATTTTAAAACACAAGAACAAAGGATTATTTCTGTTAATCGGTGTAATCTTTTGGATATTTATTGCTAGTCCCTTTTCTAAAAATCCGGAATCCCCCTTATCCGGTCAGGTTGAACCCATTCAACCAATAACACAATCCCAAACCCTAATGAAACAAACTGATGAAAATGTAGTATCAAAGAATTCATCTCATCAATTAACTTCTATTGTTGTAGTAGATGTAAAAGGTCAAGTTGCCTTACCTGGAGTTTATACGTTATCTGCGAATAAGCGAGTTCTAGATGCAATTACATTAGCAGGAGGATTATTGCCTACTGCAGATGAGCGCATGCTCAATTTAGCTGCCAAACTAGTAGATGAAATGGTCATATATGTACCTACTGAAGGTGAACAAACACCCATTACAGGCCAAATTGCACAAGTTCCCGGGGCTACTTCTGACTCAGATTTAATTAACATTAATACGTCGGATGAAAATGAGCTCATGACATTATCAGGTATCGGTCCATCCAAAGCGAAAGCTATTATTATTTACCGAGAAGAAAATGGATTGTTTCAATCAATTGAACAAGTAAAAGAAGTATCTGGAATTGGTGATCAAACATTTGAGGCCATAAAAGATTTTATTTCAATAAACTAATTTCAGAAGTGATTGACCTTTGAAACGTCTTCAAATTAAACTAGAGTTAGAAGTATTCAGGAGGCGTTCATATGGAGCGAATAACTTGGGATCAATTTTTCATGGCACAAAGCCACTTATTAGCTTTAAGAAGTACATGTACAAGATTAGCTGTGGGCGCAACCATCGTTAGAGATAACCGAATAATGGCAGCTGGATACAATGGCTCTATTTCTGGTGGAGATCATTGTATTGATCAAGGATGCTATGTGATTGAACACCACTGTGTACGTACAATACATGCAGAAATGAATGCATTGTTACAATGCTCGAAATATGGTATTTCAACAAATGGGGCAGATATGTATGTCACACATTTCCCGTGTTTACCATGTACTAAATCGATCATTCAATCTGGTATTCACCGATTATATTATGCAAATGACTATAAAAATCATGACTATGCGATTAAGTTATTCGAACAAGCTAATATTGAAGTTGTCCATGTGCCTTTTGACGATCGTAAAATCGACTTTTTAAGTAATCAAAAAGTCGATTTGTATATGGAACTTCTTGAAAAATTGCGTGTAGCAGGTGCAAGTCCAGAAGAATTGGCTCCTTTTGAATTGAAGGTGAAAGAATTATTTGGCATGTAGTTTTCAAAAAAAAAATCATGTATTTGGCTTTTGGAGCCTTTATATCGACTTCATCAATCGTTATTTCAACCAACCTATTAGCCCTTCATCTGATGCTAATAAGTTGGTTTATTTTTAAGAAAAGGTCATATATGTTTCTTGTTTTTTATGTATTGCTTAGTGTCGCATTCTACTTTAATGCGTTATATAAAGCGGACATACCGAAAAGCGAATCTTTAACCGAATCTAACTTCACTTGGACAAGCACATACTCCATCAATGGCAGAAACTTGAAAGGGTATGCGAAGACAGCTTCAGGAGAGAAATGGTATATTTCATATCGATTCAGCTCAGAAGAAGAAAAGATTAGTTTTACTAAACAATCTCTAGTAGGCTCAACATTTCGATTTATGGGAAAAGAAATAGATGTTCCAAATCCACCGCACCAATATGCATTTAGTATGGAAACCTATTTAAAGAGTCACGGCGCTGTAGGAATGTTTGAGGTAACCAAGTGGTCTAACTACTCGAAATCTAAGGGGGTAACGGGGTTCATCACTTCTCGAAGATTTCAAACAGAACAATTTATAGATAAATCGTTTCCAAAGAGTCTAGCCCCAGAAGCGAAAGCACTTTTAATTGGTTTAAAAGATGATGTCACCCAAGAAGAGGAGAGAGCTTATCAAAAACTAGGGATAACACACCTGTTTGCCATTTCAGGTTTACATATCGTGTTTTTATCGTTTATATTTTACGAATTGCTCATTCGTCTACATTTTCGTAAGCAAAGTGTTTTATTTATGTTAATCATCGGCTTACCTATCTATGCAATTATAGCGGGTGGGGCACCATCGGTTTGGAGAGCAGTCTCTGTATCGGAACTCGTATTACTATTAACTTTTGCTAAGAAGAAAATTTCTGCAGATGATGCTCTTGGATTAAGCTTGTTGGGATTTTTATTTTTTCAACCTGGCGTATTGCTACAAGTTGGGTTTCAATTGTCATATGCAGCAGCGATGGCTTTAGTTTTTTCGTCAAAGATCTTAGCTCGACCATATTCAATCTTACAGAAATCTTTTTTAATTACCTTTCTGTGTCAAATCGGCGTGTTTCCAATCCTACTTTACCATTTCTATGAAGTTTCCATTTCCTCCTTCATCATGAATCTACTATTTGTCCCTCTCTTTTCATTTATTATTTTGCCAATCAATGTTCTGCTCTTAGTTCTCTCTGCAACTGTTCCTTCAATCGCAAATATTCTCTTTTTTGTATATGAACCTTTAAGGACAACAATTTCAAAAATCATTCTGTATTGTAGTGACATACCTTATCAATTATGGAATCCTGGAAAACCTTCAATACTTCTCTTAACTATAGCTTTAGTTGGAGTGTTTTGGTCATTTATACTATTGGAACAAAACAGGAATTTATTAAAGTTGTTTGTATCTCTTGGTATTCCAATTTTATTAATTGAAGTGAGTCCTATGTTCAACTCGAGTATGGTAATCAGTTTTTTAGATGTTGGACAAGGCGATTCGACGGTCATACAAATGCCTCATGAAAGAGGAGTCATCTTAATTGATTCAGGTGGTTTATTAAGGTTTGAACAAGAAAATTGGATGAATACCACTTCTCCTTTTGAGGTTGGACGAAATATAGTTGTGCCGTTTTTAAAGGGGAAAGGGATATCTAAAATAGATACTTTTGTATGGACTCATGCTGATAGTGATCATATTGAAGGTGCTGAGGAAATTATAGAGGAAGTGCGCATAAAGGAGATTCATGTTACACCAGGTGTAATAAAAGAAGCAGCGTTAAGTGATGCATTGAATGCGGCTAAACAAAATAAAATTTTAATCAAAGAACAAATAGGAGGGCGTAAATGGACTCTTGGAGGTACTAACTTAAACTATTTATCACCAAACGATACACAATATGAAGGAAATAATGATTCGCTAGTGTTATTTCTTGAACATAAAGGGTTTCGTGCATTATTTACTGGAGATTTAGAAAAAGAAGGGGAAGAAGATGTATTAAAGTATTCCAAAATAGGATTGGAAAAAATTCATTTGCTGAAAGCGGGGCACCATGGCAGTAAAACGTCAAGTTCCCAAAAGTTCATCGAAGTTTTAAGTCCTCAGCTGACTGTATTTTCCGCGGGGAAAAATAATCGATACGGACATCCTCATAAAGAGGTGCAACTGCGTTTTAACGAGTTATCCTTAACGACTTTATCGACTGCAGAAGATGGAACGATTAGCGTTTATTTTGAGGATGGATACATGAGGTCAGAGACAACTGTGTTTAAATAAAGAAAAAGAGATTTGTCTATGCGACAAATCTCTTTTCAACACATATTCTTATTATCAACAATCACTGTGCTTAGATAATCACTTATTTTGTAATGAAGTCAATTACAGTCGCAATGGTGAAAATCGTTG
This sequence comes from Paenisporosarcina sp., assembly GCA_041605715.1. Lineage (GTDB taxonomy): Bacteria > Bacillota > Bacilli > Bacillales_A > Planococcaceae > Paenisporosarcina. The sequence goes on along the minus strand of JBFIXW010000001.1, from coordinate 112,636 downwards.
CAAAGAAAACAAATGATACAACAAATCCAACACCTGAATCCGTTACGTCATTACGTCGGGTTTGGACATTCTTTTCAAATTCGTTCATTGCTACCCCTCCTAATTCAAATTAATTATAAGCGATTCTCGGAAAAAAATCTATAAACAAGCAGTTTTTTTCAGCGTTTTGAACTTTATGACACATTTTGTTCAAAGACAGCAGAGGAAAGATTTCATGTATAATAACATAAGAAGCGATAAGTGGGAGGTTCTTTATGTTTTCAGCTGTCTGGAAGAAGATATCACAGGGTAATTATAGTTCCGTTTATGTTTTAGTAGGATTAGAACATTACTTCTTTGATGAAACGATTCGTCGGATGAAACAATCGTTAAATCAAAAAGAAGAAACAGATGTAATCGTGTTCGATCTTGAAGAAGTACCTGTTCAATACGTAATAGAAGAAGCTGACACACTTCCATTTTTTTCTGAACGAAAATTAATCATTGCAAAAAATGCTTCTTTTTTAAAAGCGACAGAAAAAGGGAAAGAAAAAATAGAGCATGATTTGAAAGCTTTAGAAAAATGGATGAATCATCAATCAGAAACGGCTATCGTCATTTTTATAGCACCTTATGAAAAGATGGATGAACGTAAGAAAATATCTAAATTGATGAAAGAAAAAGCTGTTTTTTTAGAAGCAAAATCACTTGAAGGAAATGATTTAAGAGTATGGATTCAATCTACGGTTCAACATGAAGGGAAAACAATAGAGGAAGATGCGATACAATTATTAATAGAAGTGATTGGACATGATTTAGTGCAACTTCAATCCGAAATAAAGAAAATGGCCATTTATTTAGGAGAAGATACAGAAATCTCAACTTTAATAATTGAAATACTGTTGTCGAAAACATTAGAACAGGATGCCTTTCAACTATTAAATGCTTATTTACGTGGTGACACAAGTACTGCTCTAAGCGTTTACCATGACTTACTAAGACAAAAAGAGGATCCGATTAAACTAACTGGTTTATTAGCTTCCCAAATACGACTCATGTCGAATGTAACATTTTTAAGAAAAAAGGGCTATCATGCACAAGCCATTGCCAAGCAGTTGAAAGTTAACCCGTATCGGGTTAAGTTGATAGTGGAAAGTAGAAATCCCATTGAAGAAAAACGCCTACTCCATGTCATGCATCGATTGGCTGATGCGGATTTGAAACTAAAAACGAGTAGTGGTAACCGGGATCGGATTTTAGAATATTTATTAATGAGTAAAATATAACCTTTTCTTTATAATTTAATTCACCGAATACGAAAAAAAGACCGGATTCGATAATCGAATCTGGTCTTTTGTATGATTACGCTTTTTTCATTAACTGAGCTTTTTTACGAGCTGCTGTGTTTTTATGAAGTAATCCTTTAGAAGCTGCTTTATCAACTTGCTTGATAGCAGATAATATAAGGTCTTTTGCGTTTTCTTCGTTATTAAGAGAAGCCGTTTCAGCTTTCTTAACTGCTGTACGCATTGTCGATTTGTTGTGAGCGTTTTGTACGTTTGCAGAAGCATTCGTTTTCACACGTTTAATCGCAGATTTAATGTTTGGCATATCTTTCACCTCCTAAAAAGTCATTCTGTTCAAAACACATGGCATTAATCGGTCAGTATCACTAAAATTATTGATAGCTTACTAAACATGCAATTGTTTTAAAAAGAATTCAAGATACAGAGTTTCTCGTGTATCAGCTTTTGCGCTAATATAAGGCGCTGTTTGCTTTACGTATTAGATTTTAATTCTCAATACAACAAGCATTATTTTAGCAAACCAAAACTTAAATTGCAATAGATTCACGCAAAGAATATTTACTTGACACCTTGGGCAAACTTTTTTTGAGGTGAAAATTATGAATCCACAAAGTTTATTGAGAACAGATTTGATTGATGAAGCCACAGAAGTTGTTCAACATCGAACGAAAAAAGAGAAAGATACTTTATATGAAACCCCTGGAATTGAGATGAATGAGGAGCGTAAAGGCAGAGTCCATATCACGGAAGTTAAAACTGATCCAGAAGGAGCTGCCAGTATTGGTAAGAAAGCTGGAACGTATATTACTTTGTCTGTTCCAACACTTTCAGCAGAAGATGTGGAAGGCTTTAAAGAACTGGAACAACAATTTGTTGCATCTTTACAAGATATCCATGAAGTATTAAATCTAACAGCTGACTCAAGAATACTCATCGTAGGTCTAGGGAATCGAACAATTACACCTGATGCAATCGGTCCATTCGCGATTGATCGATTCCATGAGGACATGTTTACTCTACCTTTTGAGCATGGACAGGTCGTAGTATATGCTCCGGGGGTTACGGGGCAAACCGGGCTGGAGACGAGCGAATTTGTAAGAGCGATGGCTGAACATGTAAAACCGAATTTAATCATCGTAATTGATGCATTAGCCGCGAGAAATCAAGACCGTTTGTGTAAAACAATTCAAATAACAAACACGGGTATTCACCCTGGTTCTGGGGTAGGGAATGCTCGAAGTGAAATTTCCTATGAATCACTGGGTGTTCCGGTTACAGCAATAGGCGTACCAATGGTAGTAGACGCACCAGTCTTAGTAGTCGACGCGATTGAAACAGTATTTAAGGTAATTTCTAGCCAAATCGGAGCTGCAAACAACCCTTCCTCAGCTCTTTCAATAGGCTCTTGGTTAAGAAGTACGGATGTCCCAATTGATGTTGAAGCAATTAAACCAATATTTGGTGAATGGAGTGGATGGTCTTCAGAAGAGATTCGAGCATTATTACAAGAAGTATTACCTCCACAGCATCAACAACTATTTGTAACTCCTAAAGAGTCTGACTCATGGGTAGTTAAGCATGCAGAGCTTATTCAAGTTAGCGTATCAAAATGGCTTCAAGGGAAAGTTTTTAGTTCTATCACTCCTTAATCCTACGTAATCTGTAGGAAGGAGGGGTGATTAATGCGAAAAACAGTTCAAAAAGCTATAAGTTTTTATCTTTTTTTATTTTTACTGCCCATAATATTCGTAAAAATTCCAATTCTCGCATTTGAACCTATTGTAAAAGAACAAGTAGAAACGCGGCCAGTTGCTTATGCAGCAAATGTAACAAAAGAAGTTCCACTTAATGAAGAGAATTCTCCATTACAAGCTTTATTAGTATTTACACATTCACACGAAGCTTTTCATCCCATGATTAAGAGAGAAATTGGTGTAATAGCCAACTATCATTCATCAAGTAATATCACCAATATTAGTGATTTAGTGACGAAGCACTTCTTATTAAATAATGTAGAAGTGGATGTTTTACCATTTGACAATATGACGGAAATGAAAAAAACAAATCATCAATTTCACGAAGCGTATTCTGCTATACGTCCAGTTTTACAAAAACAATTAGGGACTAAATCATATGATCTTGTTCTTGACGTACATCGGGATTCTGCCAAACATCAAGTAACTACGATTACATCAAATAATGAAAGCTATGCTCGTATTGCTTTAGTTGTGGGAACAGAGCATCCGAGCTATAAAATGAATGAATCTTATGCACAACTTATATCTCAAGAGATGAATCGTCTCATTCCGAATATTTCAAGAGGCGTCATAACGAAATCAAAAGATAGTGGGAATGGTATTTATAATCAAGACCTTTCTCCACATTCTATTTTGATTGAACTCGGCGGTATTGAAAATACGGAAGAGGAAATTAACAGAACGATTGCAGTCATTGCAAAAGCGATTTCTGTCGCGTTTGAAAATACGAAAGCAACCTAACATTGAAGAAATGTGTGTTCACTGCTATAATTTGAAATAGTTTAATTAGGAGTGGACATCACATGAATCGAGAAGAACGTAATAAACGTCAACAGAACATTAGAAACTTTTCTATTATTGCCCATATCGATCACGGTAAATCTACATTGGCCGATCGAATTTTAGAGCAAACAAAAGCATTGACTTCAAGAGAAATGAAAGCACAACTTCTCGATTCAATGGATTTAGAACGTGAACGTGGAATAACGATTAAATTGAATGCTGTTCAATTAACTTATCGTGCTAAAGATGGCGAAGATTATACTTTTCATTTAATTGACACACCAGGACATGTCGATTTCACATATGAAGTATCGAGAAGTTTAGCAGCATGTGAAGGTGCCATTCTAGTTGTAGATGCTGCGCAAGGTATCGAAGCACAAACTTTAGCGAATGTTTATTTAGCACTGGATAACGAGTTAGAAATCTTGCCTGTTATTAACAAAATTGATTTACCTGCAGCTGATCCTGAGAGAGTGCGCGGGGAAATCGAAGAAGTTATTGGTTTAGATGCGTCTGAAGCAGTTCTAGCTTCTGCTAAAGCAGGTATCGGTATCGAAGAAATTTTAGAACAAATTGTTGAAAAAGTCCCTGCTCCAATTGGAGATCCAGAGGCTCCATTAAAAGCTTTGATTTTCGACTCTTTATATGATCCATACCGTGGAGTTATTGCATATGTCCGCGTAATGGAAGGTACTGTTCGTCCGGGAGATAAAATCCGAATGATGGCTACAGGAAAAGAGTTCGATGTTATAGAAGCGGGTGTATTCACGCCAAAAGCCACTTTACGTGATGAACTAACTGTAGGGGATGTAGGTTTTATAACTGCAGCTATTAAAAATGTGGGAGACACTCGAGTAGGGGATACGATTACAAGTGTTAGCAACCCTGCTTCAGAGTCTTTACCAGGCTACCGCAGATTAAATCCAATGGTTTACTGTGGATTGTATCCAATTGATACATCTAAATATAATGATTTGCGTGATGCTTTAGAAAAGCTCGAACTAAATGATGCAGCTCTTCAATTTGAGCCTGAATCATCACAAGCATTAGGATTTGGTTATCGTTGTGGTTTCTTGGGTCTTCTTCACATGGAGATTATTCAAGAACGTCTAGAGCGAGAATTTAATATCGACCTTATCACTACAGCTCCAAGTGTTATATATGATGTGCATATGACAGACGGACAAATTAAAAAAGTTGATAATCCTTCCATGATGCCTGATCCTCAAAAAATCGACCGCATTGAAGAGCCTTATGTAAAAGCAACTATTATGGTTCCAAACGATTTTGTTGGAGTGGTGATGGAGCTTTGTCAAAAGAAACGCGGGAATTTCATGACCATGGATTACATTGATAAAACTCGTGTAAGTATTATTTATGAAGTGCCACTTTCTGAAGTGGTCTACGATTTCTTTGACCAATTAAAGTCCGGTACAAAAGGTTATGCTTCTTTCGACTACGAATTAATTGGATACAAACCATCTAAGCTTGTGAAAATGGACATATTACTGAATGCTGAACAAGTTGATGCACTAAGCTTTATTGTTCATAATGATTTTGCTTATGAGCGTGGTAAGATTATTGTTGAGAAATTAAAGAAATTAATTCCTCGACAACAATTCGAAGTACCGATCCAAGCAGCTATTGGGCAGAAGATTGTCGCTCGTTCGACTATTAGTGCGATACGTAAAAATGTATTAGCTAAATGTTATGGTGGAGATATATCACGTAAACGTAAATTATTGGACAAGCAAAAAGAAGGTAAAAAGCGTATGAAACAAGTAGGGTCAGTCGAAGTTCCTCAAGAAGCATTTATGGCTGTATTGAAAATGGACGAAGATTGAGTTCAAATTAGAATAACACAGCTTGTACCAAAAATGGTGCAAGCTATGATTTTCTTATACGGTTTTAAAAACTAGTACTTTATTATTTAGATCAAAGAAAAAGAGGCTGCTATTTAGCCTCTTTTTTGTGTAAGAAAGCTCGATTTAAAGAATATGACAAACTCTCTTTCGCCTATAATGTCCTACTTTTTAATCGGTATTAATAAATAACACAACCAAAAAGAAAGGAGTGGATCTTGTGATTAAAGGTATTTATATACATATTCCTTTTTGCCATCAAATCTGTCATTACTGTGATTTTAATAAAGTATTTTTTAAAAACCAACCAGTTGATGCTTATATTGAAGCCTTAGGTCAAGAAATGAAAATGTTTGTTGAAAAATACCAACAAGTTTTAAAGGTAAAAACGATATTTCTCGGCGGGGGAACACCAACTGCTTTAAGTCCCGCTCAATTACAAAGACTTTTTGATTTAATTCAACAATATATTCCACTCAACCATCTTCAAGAATTCACTTCAGAAGCTAACCCAGACGAACTTACACGCGAGAAATTAGTTGTTATGAAAAGAAATGGTATCAATCGATTAAGTATAGGTGTTCAAAGCTTTGACTCAGACATTTTGCAACGCTTAGGAAGAACCCATACGACTAATCATGTTTATAAGACACTTGAAATGGTGAAAGACATTGGATTTGAGAACATTAGTATTGATTTAATGTATGGCTTGCCCGGACAAACGATGGATCAATGGAAAGATACGCTTCAAAAAGCATTGGAGTTGAATTTACCACACTACTCTGCGTACTCGCTTATCGTTGAACCGAAAACAGTTTTTTATAATTTAATGACAAAAGGTAAATTGTTGTTACCAGGGGAAGACTTAGAAGCTGATATGTATGATTGGTTAATGAATCAGATGGCATCTAAAGGAATTCATCAATATGAAATTAGTAATTTCGCTAAGACAGGTTATCACTCTCAACATAACAATTTGTATTGGGATAATGTCAACTATGCAGGATTTGGAGCTGGAGCACATGGGTATGTAGAAACAATTAGATATGCAAATATCGGTCCTATTCGAAAATATATAGATACAGTTAGTGAAGGTGCATTCCCAATTCAGTCTTCTCATGAAGTAACTCCAACTGAACAAATGGAAGAAGAAATGTTTTTAGGGTTGAGAAAGGTTGAAGGAATTAATCGGTTCCATTTCAATGAAAAGTTTGGGGTTACACTGGACGAAGTGTATGGCGAAGTAATCTCTAAACATATTTCTAACGGCACAATGATAAGTACAGAAGAGTCCGTCGCTATTTCAAAACAAGGTCGATTTATTGGAAATGAAGTTTTTCAAACTTTTTTAGAAAAATAACGTGTCATATTCGTTGACTTTCCTCTTTGAATTTGATAATTTATGTATGAGTATTAGCACTCTCAAGTGATGAGTGCTAACAGAGGTGATATTATGTTAACGAACCGACAATTGCTTATACTTCAAGTAACAGTTGATGACTTTATTCACACAGCTCAGCCAGTGGGGTCACGACAACTTTCTAAAAAAGAGGAAGTTCCATATAGTCCTGCAACAATTCGAAATGAAATGGCTGACCTTGAAGAGTTAGGTTATTTGGAAAAAACGCATACTTCGTCAGGTCGAATTCCTTCAGAAAAAGGGTATCGATTCTATGTTGATCATTTACTAACGCCTCAACTTGCATCATCCGATGATATGTTGCAAATACAATCTGTATTTAAAGAACGAATGGTTGAAACGGAACAAGTCATTCAAAAAACGGCTATGATCTTATCCGAATTAACTAGTTACACATCGATATTGTTAGGACCTGATGTTCGAAAGCATCGTGTGAAGCGATTTTCGATTGTGCCTTTAACAAATGATTCGGCGGTTGCCATAATCATTACAGATTCAGGCCACGTAGAGAATCGACTCTTTCAATTGCCAATAGGTTTAACAGCGTCTGATATCGAAAAAATGGTGAACATTTTAAATGAACAACTTATTGGTGTTCATTTACATGAATTACATCATGCGCTTGAAAAAGAAACATCCGCACTGTTAAAACAACATATCGGTCGATATGGCGAGCTTATGTCTTCATTTGGAGCTGCAATTTTGAGTCCTCAAGAAGAAAAAGTGTTTTACGGCGGCAAATCCAAACTGCTTCATCATCCTGAGTTTAATGATTTACAAAAAGCTCGTGGCCTTATCACGATGATGGACCAAGTAAATCAAATTTCAACATTGTTTTCACCGAATCAAGCGGGTATTCATATTCGTATTGGTTCTGAAAATAACCTTTTGGAAATGGAAGACTGTAGTGTCATTACAGCATCCTATACCATTGGGGAAGAACAAACGGGTTCCATTGCTATAATCGGACCCACTAGAATGGATTATCGACGGGTTGTTACTCTGTTAGATGTTATGAGTAGCGATTTGTCTCGTGAACTAACTCGAATATTGAGAGGTTCAGGATAATGAAGGAGGAACAAAACTTGTCACAATCAGAAGAAAAAGAAGTAGTGAACAACTCAGAAGATGTGTCTGTTGAAGACAAAGAAGTTGTTAATCAAGATGAAACTGAATCAAATGACGAAATGACAAACGAAGCACCTTCTGAATTAGAATTGCTTCAAAAACAGTTAGATGAAGAAACTAACCGACATTTACGTCTACGTGCTGACTATGAGAACTTTAAACGTCGTGCACAGCTAGATCGTGAATCTGCGGAAAAGTATAAATCGCAAGGAATTCTTTCTAACTTATTGCCGGTTTTAGATAATTTCGAACGTGCAATGCAAGTAGAAACTGTATCGGAAGAATCACAGTCATTGCGAAAAGGGTTAGAAATGGTTTATAAAACACTTGTCGAAGCCACTGAGCGAGAAGGTTTGCAAGTGATTGATGCTGAAGGGGTATCTTTTGATCCTAATCTGCATCAAGCAGTGATGACAGAGACGGATGATTCTAAAGAATCTGGTGTCATTTTACAAGAGCTCCAAAAAGGGTACAAGTACAAAGATCGTGTTCTTCGACCTTCAATGGTTAAAGTAAACGAATAGTATTAATATTTTCATATATCTAGGAGGAAATTATAAATGAGTAAAATAATTGGTATTGATTTAGGAACAACAAATTCATGTGTAGCAGTATTAGAAGGCGGAGAGCCAAAAGTAATTCCAAATCCAGAAGGCAATCGTACAACTCCATCAGTTGTAGCTTTCAAAAACGGAGAGCGTCAAGTTGGAGAAGTAGCAAAACGTCAGTCAATAACAAACCCAAACACAATTCAATCTGTTAAGCGTCATATGGGTACTGATTTTAAAGTGAAAGCTGAAGATAAAGAATATACACCTCAAGAAGTATCGGCAATGATTCTTCAATATATTAAAGGTTATGCTGAAGATTATTTAGGTGAAAAAGTAACAAAAGCAGTAATCACAGTTCCTGCTTACTTTAATGATGCTGAACGTCAAGCAACTAAAGATGCTGGTAAAATCGCAGGTTTAGAGGTAGAACGTATTATCAATGAACCAACAGCCGCAGCATTAGCATATGGTTTAGACAAAATGGATCAAGACCAAACAATTTTAGTTTATGACCTTGGTGGCGGTACATTTGACGTTTCAATTTTAGAACTTGGCGATGGCGTATTTGAAGTTAAGTCTACGGCTGGAGATAACCGCCTTGGTGGAGATGACTTTGATCAATTATTAATGGATTACTTTGTTACTGAATTCAAAAAAGATAACGGAATCGACTTGTCTAAAGATAAAATGGCTATGCAACGTTTAAAAGATGCGGCTGAAAAAGCGAAAAAAGATTTATCAGGTGTTACTTCTACACAAGTATCATTACCATTCATCACAGCTGGAGAAGCTGGTCCTTTACATTTAGAAATCACATTAAGCCGTACAAAATTTGATGAATTAACTGCTTCACTTGTAGAACGTACAATGGTTCCTACTCGTCAAGCGTTAAAAGATGCAGATCTTTCTCCATCTCAAATCGATAAAGTTATTTTGGTTGGTGGTTCTACTCGTATTCCAGCAGTTCAAGAAGCGATCAAAAAAGAAACTGGCAAAGAACCACATCGTGGTGTAAATCCAGATGAAGTAGTAGCAATGGGAGCAGCAGTTCAAGGTGGGGTTTTAACTGGTGATGTTAAAGATGTAGTCCTTCTTGACGTAACACCTCTTTCACTTGGAATTGAAACGATGGGTAGCGTATTTACGAAGTTAATTGAACGTAATACGACGATTCCTACATCAAAATCTCAAACATTCTCTACAGCAGCAGATAACCAACCAGCAGTTGATATTCACGTACTTCAAGGTGAACGTCCGATGGCAACAGATAATAAAACATTGGGTCGTTTCCAATTAGCGGATATTCCACCAGCACCACGTGGTGTTCCACAAATTGAAGTAACATTTGATATTGATAAAAATGGTATCGTTACAGTTAAAGCAAAAGACTTAGGAACGCAAAAAGAACAAAATATTACGATTCAATCTAACACTGCATTAACTGATGAGGAAATCGAACGCATGGTTAAAGAAGCAGAAGCAAACGCTGAAGCTGATAAAGTGCGCAAAGAAGAAGCTGAATTGAAAAATGAAGCGGATCAAATGATCTTTATGACGGAAAAAACGTTAAAAGATCTTGAAGGAAAAGTATCTGAAGAAGAAGTTAAACAAGCTGAAGAAGCAAAAGAAGAGTTGAAAACAGCTCTTGAAGCAGGAAATTTAGAAGATGTACGTACGAAAAAAGATAAATTGAACGAAATTGTTCAAGCTCTTACAATGAAAATGTACGAACAAGCAGCAGCAGATGCTCAGGCAGCCGAAGGTGCTGAAGGTTCAACAGCAGACGATGGGGTTGTAGACGCTGAGTTTGAAGAAGTGAATGAAGAAGACAAAGAAAACAAAGACAAGTAAGACAACCGAAAAGTCAAAGTCTGGAACTCCAGCTTTGGCTTTTTCAATGTCTTTGGCATTGACGTAGTCTACATGCTACAATTAACCTTATCCCGCAATTATAAGGGTATTTTTTCGTGGAGAAAATTACTTCTTGTTTGCAAAATGAACGATTAATTTTAGGCTAACGGAGAGTGGAAAATGAATAAACGAGATTACTATGAAGTCCTTGGTTTAACAAAAGGTGCTTCTAAAGAAGAAATAAAAAAAGCTTATCGAAAATTATCAAAACAATATCATCCCGATATTAATAAAGATGACAATGCCGTGGATAAATTCAAGGAAATTTCGGAAGCCTATGAAGTATTGAGTGATGATCAGAAAAAAGCACAATATGATCAATTCGGACATGCAAATCCAAACCAAGGTTTTGGTGGAGGAGCAGATGGATTCGGATTTGAAGATATTTTCAGTTCATTTTTTGGCGGCGGTTCTCGACGTAGAGATCCAAATGCACCTCGAAAAGGTGAAGATCTTCAATACTCTATGACGATTGACTTTGAAGAAGCTGTTTTTGGTAAAGAAACAGAAATTGAAATCCCTAAAGATGAAACGTGTGACACATGTCATGGTAATGGAGCAAAACCGGGTACGACACCAGAAACTTGTTCACATTGTCAAGGAACTGGTCAATTAAACGTAACTCAAGATACGCCATTTGGTCGCATGGTGAATCGACGAGCTTGTCATCACTGCCAAGGAACTGGAAAATTGATTAAAGACAAATGCTCAACCTGTCATGGTCAAGGAACAGTTACGAAGCGTAAAAAAATTAAAGTATCAATTCCAGCGGGTGTAGATGATGGACAACAATTGCGTGTAACCGGTCAAGGTGAACCAGGTAAGAACGGCGGTCCAGCTGGTGATTTATATATTGTGTTCAGAGTTCGTGCACATGAGCGTTTTGAGAGAGAGGGAGACGATATTTATTTCGAACTTCGTTTGACATTCCCTCAAGCATCTCTAGGTGATGAAATCGAGGTACCGACTGTTCATGGTAAAGTGAAATTAAAAATCCCTGCAGGCACACAGTCTGGAACAAAATTCCGATTAAAAGGAAAAGGGGTTAAAAATGTTCATGGGTATGGCATGGGTGATCAGCATGTCATTGTAAAGGTCATGACACCTTCAAAACTAACAGAAAAGCAAAAACAATTATTACGTGATTTTGCTGAAGTTAGTGGGGATATCCCTGAAGAACAAAGTAGTTCATTATTCGACAAAATTAAACGTACAATAAAAGGCGATTAAGGAGTTGACGCAGGTGAAATGGTCGGAGCTTTCGATTCATACAACAAACGAAGCTGTTGAAGCGATATCAAATATTCTTCATGAAGCAGGCGCAAGTGGAGTAGTAATTGAGGATTCAGAAGAATTAAGTCGTGATCGTGAAGATATTTTTGGTGAAATATATGAGCTTAATCCGAATGACTTTCCTAAAGAAGGAGTTATAGTAAAAGCTTACTTACCTTTAAACAGCTTTTTAGGTGAAACTGTTGAAGAAATAAAGCTCGCGATTGATAACCTTGTTAACTTTGATATCAATTTAGGTCATAATGTTGTAACTATAAGTGAAGTCAATGAAGAAGATTGGGCAACAGCGTGGAAAAAGTATTATCACCCAGTCAAAATATCAGAACGCTTTACCATCGTTCCTACTTGGGAAACATATGAACCTGTATCGACGGATGAACTGATTATTGAACTTGATCCAGGAATGGCTTTTGGAACAGGTACACACCCTACAACCGTTATGTGTCTACAAGCTTTAGAGAAAACGGTTAAACCGGGAGACACCGTAATAGATATCGGTACGGGGTCAGGTGTACTGGCGATTGGTTCTGCCTTACTTGAAGCAAAGCATGTTCATGCCCTTGACTTGGATGAAGTGGCTGTAAGATCTGCAAAAATTAATGTGAAATTAAATAAAGTCCAAGGTACAACTGAAGTTGTTCATGGATATTTGTTAGATACCGTTAAGGATCCAGCAGATGTCGTCGTTGCTAATATCTTGGCAGAAATAATTATGTCATTTACTCATGATGCGTTTAAGGTGGTAAAAGACGGCGGAATGTATATTACATCTGGAATTATCGGAGCTAAGAAAGAGGATGTAAAACAGTCACTAATTGAAGCTGGATTCATTATTGACGAAGTAATGATGATGGAAGACTGGGTAACAATTCTTTCGAAGAAACCGGCAAAGGAATAAAAGAGGATGCAACGTTATTTTAGTTCACTTCCATTTATTAATAATCGATTACTTATTTCAGGTGATGATGCTAAACATATTCAAAAAGTAATGCGAATGCAAGAAGGTAATTCGATCATCATCGTTACGGAAGAGGTTGCATATAAGGCTGTCATTATCGGCTTTGAAGGACAAGATGTTCAAGTTGAAATAATTGAAGGTCCCTTAAAGAGTAATGAGTTACCGAAAAAAATCACGATTTGTTGTGGTTTACCAAAAGGTGAAAAACTCGATTTAATTACACAAAAAGGCACAGAACTTGGTATGGATGAGTTAGTACTTTTTGATGCAGAACGTTCAATTGTCAAATGGGATTCTTCAAAAGGTCTGAAAAAACAGCAGAGATTGCAAAAAATTGCGAAAGAAGCTGCAGAGCAATCACACCGAAATAAAATTCCGCAAATTAGTGAAATGTTATCATTTAAGCAATTACTCAGTATGTCGTCTAAATACGATTGTCTTTACGTAGCTGATGAAGAAGAGGCAAAACTGACCGATAGAAAAAAACTGGTTGATCAGTTAAAAGAAGCGTTGAATTTTGAATCAATACTTGTTGTCTTTGGTCCAGAGGGTGGCTTGTCCAGAAAAGAAATTTCTGAATTACATGAGAAGGGGTTCCAATCCATTTCTCTAGGTCCTCGGATTTTAAGAGCTGAAACGGCTCCTTTATATGTTCTTTCAGCAATTTCGTATGAATTGGAATAGAAAAGAGTAACAATTTATGTAACACCTTGAAAATTCATTTTTTAACTTTTGCACTTGACGACCAATAAGTGATCGGCTATTTCTTTCGCTTTCCGAGGACGAAACGCTAGCCTGTGGGGTCTAGCGTGTTTCGTTTTTCCTCAGGAGTCTTCAGAAATAGCCAACCACTTTCTAGAAAAATAGTTTGCCTAACCATGAGTACAAAAACAATTTTCCATTATACAAAACTAATTGTTTAAGTAGGTTATTTGTTGACCTTACTTCAGTACTCAATTCTTGGAGCGTAGGTTTGATAACTTCCGTGTTTTATATAAGACTTGATACTCAAATTGTTTTCATAGACTAAATAGCATACAGGGATAATTCTCTATGTATCAGGTGTAATTAAGTTAAAATTGTTTATACGATTAGAAGTATAAATTTATTTTTTACAGGGATACCTGTTTATTGGAATGGAGACGGCGACTCCGAGGGGAATAGCATGAGCTTAAGACCCTGGACTGAGCTCGCGAGGGAAGCGGCTAAAGCCATGCCCCGGAAAGCGTCCGTCGCAATGGAAATCAACACTTTTTATATGTCTATCATTTGCCCTTTCTTCTAAAGGTAAAGGTGTATTTTTCTAATGAAATGATATGAAAAGCATGTTAAAATGAAGAGGTACGGACAACTTCCGAAAGGGTGAAACTAATTGACTAAAAATATCGCGTCAATGATCGATCATACATTATTAAAACAAGATGCTACAAAACAACAAATAGAAAAATTATGTGCAGAAGCAAAAGAATATTTATTTGCTTCAGTATGTGTAAATCCAACTTGGGTAAAGACTTCTGCTGAACTATTAACTGGAACTCCAGTAAAAGTATGTACAGTTATTGGTTTTCCGCTAGGAGCATCAACACCTGAAACGAAAGCGTACGAAACAAAGGATGCTATTCAAAATGGTGCTGGAGAAATAGATATGGTCCTAAACGTAGGAGCATTAAAATCTGAAGATCTTGCACTAGTTAAACGCGATATTGAAGCTGTTGTAGAAGCAGCAAAAGGGAAAGCAATTGTTAAAGTAATTTTAGAAACTTGCTTACTTACCAAAGAAGAAATAAAAGTAGCAAGTCAACTTTCTAAAGCTTCTGGGGCGGATTTCGTTAAGACGTCTACTGGTTTTTCTACAGGTGGGGCAACAGTAGAAGACGTAACATTAATGCGTGAAGTTGTTGGACCTAACCTAGGCGTTAAAGCTTCTGGGGCTGTTAGAAGTCTAGAAGACGTTGAAAAAATGATTGAAGCAGGAGCTACTCGAATTGGAGCTAGTTCAGGTGTACAGATCATGCAAGGTTTAACTTCAAATTCTGACTATTAATTAGATATACCGTATTGACCTAATTAAGAGTTTACGATATAATTCTAGAGTACATGACACTAGGTCGTGTATTGATGTGTGTTCGGAGGGAGGGAAAGAGAGATGTCAAAAACTGTCGTTCGCAAAAACGAATCGCTTGAAGATGCTCTTCGTCGCTTCAAACGTACTGTTTCTAAAAGTGGTACAATTCAAGAGGTAAGAAAACGCGAGTTTTATGAAAAACCAAGTGTAAAGCGTAAAAAGAAATCAGAAGCTGCGCGTAAACGTAAATTCTAATTTTGACTTACCAATCTTTTGCTCATGATTTTGAAGAAACAAACGTAAAGCGTAACAGAAATCAGAAGCTGCGCGTAAACGTAAGTGGACAAATTCCCATATTCCCTGCGTTCTTAACACGTACTACTTGATGACTAAGAAAGCCTATATGTAAGCCGGAAAATCTTTTTGATTTTCTGGCTTATTTTATTGGGGTGAAAAAGTGTAAGGTGGATTTTTATCTAATATATTTATTGTGAAATAAATGAATCTTTTTGTCTTTTCATCCGTACATACTAATGGACGACGTTTTGTCATAAAATAAGGGGGATCATTATGAAGAGGACTCGAGGTATAAGTGGAATTTTACTGCTCGTTATGTCTTTTTTATTGTTGTTACCAAGTTTGCCCGTTAATGCGGCCGAAGTTTATCGCATACCCATACAAAACGAAGTTGAAAAAGGGTTATATGCTTTTCTTGAACGCGCTTTTGATGAAGCAGAAGAAGCTGGGGCGGAACTGGTTATATTAGATATTGATACACCAGGAGGCTATGTAGATTCTGCAGCAGATATTGCAAAGTTAATGGATGAAACTTCGTTAAGAACAATAGCATATATCCATGATGATGCGTTGTCTGCAGGTGCATTTATCGCGTTGCATGCGGACGAGATCTATATGTCACCAAATGGTCGAATAGGAGCTGCTGCAGTAATCGATGGAGCAGGAAATGCTGCTGAAGTAAAAGCGAAAAGTGCTTGGTCGACCTCGATGATAACAGCTGCTGAATCATCTAGAAGGGATCCTCAATATGCACTCGCTATGGCGGATGACTCTGTAGATATGCCGGAATATCGGGCACCTAAAGGAGAGCTGTTAACTCTTTCAGCTAAAGAAGCTTTAACAGTAAAATACTCTGAAGGAACTGTTAACTCATTCGACGAGTTATTAGAGAAGCTCAGCTTATCAGATTCAACGATTGTATCAGTTAATGAAACATTTGCTGAAAAAGTGGCAAGGTTTATAACGAACCCTATTATTGTGCCGATTCTATTATCAATTGCTAGTCTAGGGTTGATTGTTGAATTGTATTCCCCAGGTTTTGGAGTAGCAGGATTCATGGGTCTGAGCGCAATTGGTTTATTCTTCTTTGGACATATGGTTGCAGGGTTAGCTGGGTATGAATCATTATTACTATTTATAGTTGGTGTTGGATTTGTTATTGCAGAGTTCTTCTTACCAGGTGCCATTGCTGGTATAATAGGACTAGCACTAATTATTGGTGGTATAATTCTTGCGGGAGGAAATGTGATTCATATGGGTATTTCTGTGTTGATTGCATTATTTGTCGCAATAGTGGGAATGGTGATTATCATGAAATTCTTTGGAAAGAATTTAAAACTTTTCAACAAGATTATTCTTACAGACGCAACCGACACGGAACACGGTTATGTTTCGAATGTAAACCGTCTAGAATTACTCGGAAAGTTTGCAGAAAGCATGACACCTCTGCGTCCATCTGGAACCATTATGCTCGACGGGGAAAGAATAGATGCTGTAACTGAGGGTGGCTATGTTGATCGTGGAAAAATGGTAAAAATCATTAAAGTTGAAGGATCTCGTACAGTGGTTAGAGAATTGAAAGAAGGGGAGGAATTATTATGATAGAAGGCATTACAACAGGCACAATCGGTATTATTTTATTGGTTGTTGCTGCATTTATACTACTAGCAATATTCTTTACATTTGTACCAGTTGCATTATGGATTTCAGCATTAGCGGCGGGAGTTCGCATCAGTATCTTTACATTAGTAGGTATGAGGTTGCGTCGAGTAATTCCATCTCGTATTGTGAACCCATTAATTAAAGCACATAAAGCGGGTTTAACGGTTACAAATAATCAACTGGAAAGTCATTACTTAGCTGGTGGTAACGTTGACCGTGTTGTTAATGCATTGATTGCAGCTCATCGTGCAAACATTGAATTACCTTTTGAACGCGCAGCGGCTATTGATTTAGCAGGTCGTGACGTTTTAGAAGCAGTTCAAATGTCTGTAAATCCAAAAGTTATTGAAACGCCATTTATTGCTGGTGTGGCAATGGATGGTATTGAAGTAAAAGCAAAAGCACGAATTACAGTGCGTGCAAACATCGACCGTTTAGTTGGTGGTGCAGGTGAAGAAACGATCGTTGCTCGTGTTGGTGAAGGTATTGTATCTACAATTGGTTCGAGTACTAATCACAAGAAAGTACTTGAAAATCCCGATATGATTTCACAAACAGTATTATCAAAAGGTCTTGATTCTGGGACGGCCTTTGAAATCTTATCGATTGATATTGCGGATGTAGATATCGGCAAAAATATCGGTGCTGAACTTCAAACTGAGCAAGCAGAAGCTGATAAGAAAATAGCGCAAGCAAAAGCTGAAGAACGTCGTGCAATGGCTGTTGCAACTGAGCAAGAGATGATTGCAAAAGTACAAGAGATGCGTGCGAAAGTTGTTGGTGCTGAAGCTGAAATACCTTTAGCGATGGCAGAAGCTTTACGCGAAGGTAATATTGGCGTTATGGATTATATGAATTATAAAAATGTTCAAGCTGATACAAGCATGAGAGATTCAATTAGTAAAATTGGCAAAGATAAAACGCAGAATGATATCACTCAAGACTAGTAGTGATGATTAACCCTTGAAGGAGGGATGAGACATTGGAAGGAATCATTTTTGCAATCATTATGCTGGTAATCGGTTTGATTTCTAAAGGTAAAAACACTGAGGATACAGATGGCAAAACTAAACCCTTTATGTCAAAACCCCTGGATCAGAAGTCTGCGAGAAGAATTGAAGATTATGCTAAAGAAGTGTTTCAAGAAGTACAGAAGCAAAGGTCGCCAAATCGAGAGAGTTCTCGTCAAAGCCTACCTATGTCACCACCGGTTGAGCGAACCAAATCAGCAATGTCTGAAATCATTCCAATTAAAGTGGTCGAAGACACTTCTAGAAAATCAACTGGTAGATTATCTGTACATCAAAAAACTAAAACAGTGCGTAATCAGAAAATAGCAGCACCATCTTTGTTACCTAAAACAGGTCATGAAGTGATTCAGGCCATTGTGTTTTCAGAAATATTAGCTCCACCAAAATCTAAACGTTAACTCATGACCTTCTTCTTTTCAGCATAAGCTGAAGATAAGGAGGTCTTTTTTTGATTAATCAACACTTAGAGCTGATTCCAATTATACAAATGGAAAATTTTCAACATTTATCTTTTAAAGGACCTTTCGAATTACTTCAGTTAACCGATGATTCAGGTCATTTTCATGGTGAAGGATTTGATATATTCCTCAAAGCTGGTGAAATTCGAGTCCTTTCAATGAATCGAAGCGAACTAAGGATTGAAGTTAGCAACATTCATCATGTAGAAATAAGAAAGAGCAAAGATAATGGGTAAAAATTTTTCACAGAAACGGTTAATTGTTTGTCGTGTGAAAAAAGGCCCTCGTGTTTTTACATTTTTACATGAATTAAGAAAACAACAAGTTGACATAATTAAATTATCATCTAACCGTAATGAAGTCGTATTTTCATTTCAGGAACATCACTTAAAAAAGATAAAAAAAATAAGGAAAAAATATGGCATAAGGTTAAATATGTCTCGTCCAGATGCCATTCATATTATTCAATTTCAAACCTATATATGGATAGGGATCATGCTGTTTATACTAGTTCCATACTTGTTTTCCCATGTAGTTTGGGAAGTTGGAATTGAAGATGTTTCAGAAGAACGAGAGGCAAAAATTCAATCAGAGTTACTAAAATTAAATGTAAAAGAAAAGACTCTTAAAAATAACATGCCGAGTGATGGAGAAATTAGACAATCTTTATTAGCGAACAATAAAGACTTATCTTGGATTCACATTAACCGCAAAGGGAGTTCCATACACTTTGAGGTAGTACCTGCACCTGTGAATGAAGTAAAATATGCGCCAAAAAAGACGCATTCAGATTTGGTAGCAACGCGCAAAGGGGTCATTACGTATTATGATTTGCAATCAGGTGAGAGAGTCGTTCAAATTCATGAAACGGTCCAAAAAGGAGATTTACTGGCTTCAGGAATCATTAAACAAGGAAACATTGAAAAAGTAGTAGGTGCAGAAGGTAGAGTATTTGCTGATTACTGGATGGAAGTCTCGTTTGAATTACCAAAAACGATCAAATATAAGGAGTTAAAAGGAAAAGAAGTAACATTTTTAAACGTCAAACATGCTTGGAAAGTTTATAATGAAAAGCGTTCTATACCTTCGTTTGTTCAATTTTCAAGAGATGTTTTTAAAGTGAATACGCATTTGATATATGAAAATAAAACTCAAATCGTAGATGAGGAGTGGATTCAAAATTCGTTTTTACCTATGCTTCAAATAAAATCAAATGCTTCATTATCATCAAACGGACAGATTAAACAGGAAAAGATTTTACACATCGCCTGGTCAAATGATAAAGTAAAAGGGAAAGTATTGTATTACATAAATGATAATATTGCACAAAAACGACCGATCCACCAAGGAGACTGAGCATGCAGGAAGATCAATTGACAGAATTACACGTTCAAGACCCTAATGAAGCAATTCAGTTATTGGGGATATCTGATGGGAATATGAAAGTAATTGAACAGGAACTTAATATTCAAATAATTACTCGCGGAGAATCCATACGAATTACGGGTGATCCATCAAAACAAAAAATCGGGAAACAACTGATTGAACAATTACTTTTGGTAATACGTAAAGGTATAAATATAAATCAACGTGATGTGAGTACTGCAATTGAAATGAGTACGAATGGAACGCTAGAATATTTTTCAGAACTTTACGATGAAGAAATTGCGCGCAATGTAAAAGGGAAATCAATACGAGCAAAAACAATTGGACAACGAGAATATGTTCAAGCTATTCGTCATAAGGACTTAACATTTTGTATTGGTCCAGCCGGAACTGGTAAAACCTATTTAGCTGTTGTACTTGCAACTCAAGCTCTAAAAAATGGTCATGTTAAGCGAATTATTTTAACTCGTCCAGCAGTTGAAGCAGGTGAAAGTCTTGGTTTTCTTCCTGGAGATTTAAAAGAAAAGGTAGATCCTTATCTACGCCCATTATATGATGCTTTGCATGAAATTTTAGGCACTGAACAAACGACTCGATTTATTGAAAGAGGAACCATTGAAATTGCTCCTCTTGCATATATGAGAGGTCGAACTTTAGATGATGCGTTTGTTATTTTGGATGAAGCTCAAAATACAACAAAAGCTCAAATGAAAATGTTTTTAACACGTCTCGGTTTTGGATCCAAAATGGTTATTACTGGGGATAAAACACAAATCGACTTACCCCGTGGAGCCGAATCTGGCTTAATTGTAGCTGAAAAAATACTTGGTCACGTAAAGGGAATCCACTTTCAAATGCTTGAACAGGGAGATGTAGTCCGTCACCCATTAGTGGCAAAAATAATACAAGCATACGAAGAACAGCCGTCTGAATAAGGACCGCTGTTTTTCTTTGTATTAACTAATTAGAACTTATTGGTAAATTGATCATGTGAATTGAAAACATGAATCTAATCCCAAAAGTTCACCGTATAAGGATTAATGGATGCTCTTAAATTCATCATTGGGAAATTTAGATTTAAAAAGTGTGATAAGTTTGAATATTCTTGGTAAACTAGTAGCTAGAGATTGAGGTGAATTCATGCAAAACTGGAATAAAAAAATACAAGGAAAAATTGGGTATCGAACTTTTACATTATCTGCCCTTATTCTTCCAGGTATTATTGTCTATTTACTAATGTTGACAGGTGTCAGTCCAGAAAAGTATGACATTGCTTTATTACAACCTTCAAATGAAACGATTCGCTCGGTAAAAACTGTAGAAGATCCAATTAAAACGGAAGAAGAACGTAACCGAATTGCCTCAGAAGTAGAAAATGTTTATCAGTTTTCTGGGCAAAGTAGAGAAAAAAGTGCAGCTCTTGTTACGTCAATTTTTGATTTAATTCAAGATGTCAAAACTTCAGATACATATGATTCTGAATTAATGGAAGAAAATATTTCACAAGTAAGAGAGAATTTAAGTGTGCTAGGAACAGAAGGAGAGGGTCTCCGTTTCTCAGATGAAGCAATAAGTTCTCTATTATTAATGGATAACAATGACTTGATGGAATTGCGAAATTCAGTAACTTCTTCCGTATCATTGATGATGAGTGAGCCGATAAGAGTAGAAGACGTGGCGACGGCTAAAAATGACATTGAACGACGGTTAAGAGGAGATTTATCGATTCCCGAGAATGTTTTGCCCACCGTCGTATTCATTGGAAGATTTAGCATTGTTGAAAACGAAGTTCTTAATAAAGAATTAACTGAAGAGAGAGTTGAACAGGTAAAGGCGAGTGTGGAACCGACGAAAATTTTGCAAGGACAAGTTATCGTTCGTGAAGGACAAATAGTTGATCGAGAAATATATCGGCAGTTAAAACTTGTCGGCATGTTAGATAATCAGTCTTCATTAAAACCTGCAATTGGGTTATTTTTATTTATAGCATTATGCATGTGGCTATTTTATGTCCAATTAAAAAAATGGAATGCTGATAAAGATGAAAAACAACGCGTCCTAATTGTGTCTATGCTGATTTTTATCCTATCTGTGACAGGTATGAAATTAATAAGTCTCGTGTCAGAGAATTTTGATCTTACGATTGCCTTTTTATTTCCTACCGCTCTAGCACCTATGTTAGTTCGATCATTAATAAACGAACGGTTTGGTGTATTAATAGCATTTTTGACAGCTGCAGTGGCAGGTATTGTTTTTCAAGAAGGCTACTCGTCTGTGCTACAAATGGATATAGCTTTGTATATTTTGTTTGGCGGATTAGCTGGACTATATGTCATTCAAGGAATAGATAAGCGATCTCATTTGCTTCAAACGAGTATGGCTGTAGCTGTTGTGAATTTAGTGTTCATGGCATTTTATCTACTAATGAATCAAACGGTCTATGGGTTGTCAGAGTTATTATTTTATGGGATCGCAGCATTTACGTCTGGTTTGTTATCAGGTGCTTTGACGATTGGGCTATTACCATTTTTCGAGTCTGCTTTCGGACTAATATCAGCTATGAAATTAATTGAATTATCCAATCCCAATCATCCGTTATTAAAGAAAATATTAACGGAAACACCTGGGACTTATCATCACAGTGTCATGGTAGCTAACTTGGCTGATGCAGCATGTGAATCGATTGGTGCGGATGGTTTATTAGCTCGCGTAGGCTGTTATTATCATGATATTGGCAAAACGAAACGTCCTGGATTCTTTATAGAGAATCAGATGAGTCACGCAAATCCGCATGATTCTCTTCCTCCTGAAACGAGTAGAGATATTATCCTTGCTCATGGTACTGACGGTGCGAATATGCTTCACAAACACAAGATGCCAAAAGAAATTGTTGATATTGCCGAACAACATCATGGTACAAGTCTGTTAAAATATTTTTACATTAAAGCGAAAGAAGAAGGGCATGACATTAATGAAGCAGACTACCGATATGCTGGTCCGAAGCCTCAAAAAAAAGAAACGGCAATCATTTCGATTGCTGATAGTGTCGAAGCAGCTGTTCGTTCGATGAAAGAACCTAATCAAGAAAAGATAAAAGGAATTGTGCATGCAATTATTAAAGAAAAATTACACGATGGCCAATTCGATGAATGTGATTTAACGATAAAAGAATTAAGAACGGTTGAACAAGTTCTTTGTGAGACGTTAAACGGAATTTTCCATTCTCGTATTGAATACCCACAATAAGGAGGCAACTTATGCATTTAGAATTAGATTTACTTGACGAAACTGAATCATTATCAAAAGAAACGTTAGAACTAATTGAACGCATGCTTAATCATGCTGCAGTTTTAGAAGGAATTGAAGAAGGCAGTGAGCTTTCTGTAAGTTTCATTACCAATAACAAAATCCAAGAGATTAATCGTGATTACCGTGGAAAAGATATGCCTACGGATGTCATTTCCTTCGCGATGGAAGAACTCGGAGAGGGAGAAATGGAGATTCAGGCAGTTGGTGCTCCAAGACTACTCGGTGATATTTTAATATCAGTGGAACGGGCAAAAGAGCAAGCCTCAGATTATGGGCACAGTTATGAAAGGGAAATTGGTTTTTTAGCAGTTCATGGTTTCCTTCATCTGCTCGGATATGATCATATGGAGCCAAAACAAGAGAAGGAAATGAACGAGAAACAAGAAGAGATCTTGCTGTCTTTTGGATTGAGTCGTGATTTGGATGAAAAGAAATAATTTCTTTGACTCATTGGGTTTTGCAATTGAAGGATTTAGACAAGTTATTAAAGTTGAACGAAATTTTCGTTTTCACTTATTAGCAGCTGTAGTCGTGATATTTGCAGGCATATTGAGCAACATAACTTTAGTTGAGTGGACAGTCATTGTGCTTTGCATCGGTGGAATGTTAAGTCTTGAATTAGTGAATTCTGCATTAGAACGTGTCGTAGACTTAGCTTCACCTGAGGTGCATGTTTTAGCTAAGCATGCAAAAGATATGAGCGCAGCTGCAGTTCTTGTATTTGCCTGTGCAAGTGCTATAATCGGAATACTCATCTTTTTACCAAAGTGGATGGAAATATTTAATTGAGGTGTTAGAACGATGGATAAAATTCAAGTAATGGAAGAATCAAAAATCGCACGCGAAAACGCGTATGTCCCATATTCGAAATTTAAAGTTGGTGCAGCAGTATTAACGAAAGATGGGAAAATTTATCATGGGTGTAATATTGAAAATGCAGCTTATAGCATGACGAACTGTGCAGAACGTACAGCTATGTTTAATGCTGTTTCAGAAGGAGTTCGTGATTTTGCCTCAATAGCAGTTGTTGCAGACACAGATGGTCCTGTATCGCCTTGTGGAGCATGCAGACAAGTCATTGCAGAGTTCTGTGAACCTAATATGCCTGTATACTTGATTAATTTAAAAGGTGATGTTCATGAAACAACGGTAGCAGAATTGTTACCTGGAGCATTTTCTCCGGAGGATTTAGCTTATGCTGGAAGCAAATAAGGGCTACAAATCGGGCTTTATCTCAATCATTGGACGTCCGAACGCAGGGAAGTCGACTTTTTTAAATCGTGTAATCGGTCAAAAAATTGCAATTATGAGTGATAAGCCCCAAACAACTAGAAATAAAGTTCAAGGTGTTTTAACAACAGATAAAGAACAAATGATCTTTATCGATACACCCGGAATAAACGAACCTCGACACAAATTAGGGGACTTCATGCTGAAGGTTGCGAAAAATACACTTCGTGGAGTGGATGCAATTCTTTTAATGGTAGATGCAACGGATCGTATAGGTAAACAAGATCGTTATATTTTGGAAATGCTAAAAGATAACGAAACGCCTGTATTTTTAGTTATGAATAAAATTGACTTAATTCACCCAGACAAATTGCTAAGCGTGATTGAATCGTTTAGAAAAGAATACGATTTTGCTGACGTTTTACCAATTTCAGCTTTAGAAGGAATAAATATTGAAAAACTTCTTGGTGTGTTAAGCAACCACTTACCAGAGGGGCCTCAATATTATCCGGCTGATCAAGTAACAGATCATCCTGAACGTTTTATTATTTCTGAATTAATTCGTGAAAAAGTTTTGCATTTAACACATGAAGAAATACCGCATTCTATTGCGGTAGTGATTGAAAAAATTGCTAAAGATCCTGAAAAAGATATGATTCGCGTGAACGCAATAATAATGGTTGAACGCGATTCACAAAAAGGGATTGTTATTGGTAAAAAAGGAGCCTTGTTAAAAGAAGTTGGTGTTCGTGCACGAAAGGACATAGAAATGCTTCTTGGATCTAAGGTGTTTTTAGAGATTTGGGTAAAGGTACAAAGGGATTGGCGCAATAAATCTACTCATTTACGTGACTTTGGTTTCCGCGACGACGAGTATTAAAGAAAGGCGTGTTGTTCAGTGCTAAATCGAGTTGAAGGCATTGTCTTAAAAACACGTGATTATGGAGAAACAAATAAAATTATTACACTTTTATCAAGTGAATTGGGTAAAATCACTGCGATGGCAAGAGGTGCTAAAAAACCTGCAAGTCGGTTAGCTTCCGTTACGCAACCTTTTACTCATGGGTCTTTTTTGATTCAGCAGGGGAATGGAATGGGGACAATCCAGCAGGGAGAGCAAGTCGAATCGTATCGGCATATTCGAGAAAATATCGAAGCGACAGCATATGCAAGCTTTATAGTGGAACTAATTGATCGAGCAGTAGAGGACCGAGCTCCACAGGCATCTATTTTTAATTTATTAAAAAATTCTTTACATGCTATTTCCGAAGAATATGACCCGGAGGCAATTGCGTTGTTTGTAGAGTGGAAAATGTTACCCGTAACGGGTATATATCCAACCTTACACGAATGCGCAAATTGTAAGGCGACTGATGGAGAATTTGCGTTTTCATTTCAACAAATAGGTTTCCTTTGCCATCGTTGTTTTGAAATTGACCCGTATATAATTCGTTTGACACCATCACAGGTTAAATTGATTCGAACATTTTACACGGTTCCAATTGATCAAGTGGGTAAACTTACGTTAAAAAAGGAAACCAAAATGTTTATTAAAAAAATTGTTCGAACCATTTATGATGAACAAACAGGAATACGCTTAAAATCACGTTCCTTTTTAGATCAACTTGAACGAACTCCGCTTCTATTTCCTAAAAAAGAAACGTCAGATCAGTCTCCTAAATCGGAAGACTGACCTGGCGTTTTTTGTTGAGAAAATTAAAATTCTAAATGTTTCTCAATATAAGCTTTTACTTCTGTAATTGCCATACGAGTTTGTTCCATTGAATCACGATGACGAACAGTTACTTGGCCATCCTCAACCGAATCGAAGTCGTACGTTATACAGAATGGTGTCCCAATTTCATCTTGACGACGGTAGCGTTTACCAATGGATTGAGATTCATCGTAATCAACCATGAAGGATTTACTCAAATCAGCAAAAACTTCGCCAGCACCTTCAGCTAGTTTTTTCGATAGAGGTAGAATAGCTGCTTTCACTGGTGCTATTGCAGGATGGAAACGTAAAACCGTACGTTTGTCATCTCCTTCTAATTGCTCCTCAGCATAAGCATCACATAAGAATGCTAGTGTTACGCGGTCCGCACCTAATGACGGTTCGATACAATAAGGTACATAGCGTTCATTTGTAATTGGATCAATATAGTTAAAGTCTTCTCCAGAGTGTTCCATATGACGTTTTAAATCAAAATCAGTACGGTCTGCAATGCCCCAAAGCTCGCCCCAACCGAATGGGAATTTATATTCAACATCAGTAGTTGCTGACGCATAATGCGATAATTCATCTTCATCATGATCACGTAATCTCATATTGTCTTCGTTCATGCCTAAGTTTAACAACCAGTTCTTACAATATTCTCTCCAATAAGAGAACCATTCTAAATCCTCACCAGGTTTGCAGAAAAATTCAAGTTCCATTTGTTCGAATTCTCTCGTACGGAATGTGAAGTTACCAGGAGTAATCTCGTTACGGAAGCTTTTACCGATTTGAGCAATACCAAAAGGCATTTTTTTACGCATAGAACGCTGTACATTTTTAAAGTTCACGAAGATTCCTTGAGCTGTTTCTGGGCGAAGATAAATATCGTTTGATGATGATTCAGTCACACCTTGAGAGGTTTTGAACATTAAATTAAATTGACGAATACCTGTGAAGTCTTGAGCATCACATTCTGAACATTTAATATCATGTTCTTTAATAAGTTCTTCCATTTTCTCGAATGATAACCCATCGACGATCATCTCAATGCCTTTTTTATCTAACGCATCTTCAATGATTTTGTCAGCACGATGACGGGCTTTACATTTTTTACAATCAATCATCGGGTCATTAAAGTTTCCAACATGACCTGAAGCAGTCCATACTTTGGGGTTCATTAAAATGGCTGCGTCAAGACCTACGTTATAAGGAGACTCTTGAACAAATTTACGCCACCATGCTTTTTTAATATTGTTTTTTAATTCGATACCAAGAGGACCGTAATCCCACGTATTTGCTAAACCACCATAAATATCAGAGCCAGGAAATACAAATCCTCTATGCTTAGCTAAACTAACTACTTGTTCCATTGAAATTGACAATAAAATCCCTCCAAAAAATAAAATAAGCACCCATCCACCGGACATTGTTACATGTCCGGGGACGAGTGCATAATACCCGCGGTTCCACCCCAGTTGATTGCAAAAAGCAATCCACTTTCATAAATCTTGACTCCGAGACGCCTTTTCAAGTTCGTTTGCAGACTTTCACCGACACTGCTCGCTATGTGTAGAACCTTACTTATTTTCTCATCTTCGTCTTATTTAATTGCTTTAATTATATCATAAAAAAATCATTTTTGCTACATGAGCTAGACACTAGATAACCGTACTTAATTAGTATATAATATTGAACATTGAGTATAACACTTTTTGAGGCGGTGAGTCCGATCGAACTCAATAAACGTCAGGAAGATATTTTACAAATCGTTAAAGGCAATGGCCCCATTACAGGTGAACAAATTGCAGAGCGATTACATTTAACAAGGTCTACTTTAAGACCGGATTTAGCCATACTAACAATGGCTGGTTTTTTAGATGCAAGACCACGCGTAGGTTATTTCTATTCTGGTAAAAAGACAGGCCAAGCTGTCAAAGATAGTATGATGAATATGAAGGTTCGGGACTTTCAATCGATTCCGGTTGTAGTGGCTGAAGATATGACTGTGTACGACGCAATCTGTCAAATGTTTTTGGAAGATGTTGGTACGTTATTTGTTGTAGACAAGAATGCTTACTTAACGGGAGTGCTTTCACGTAAAGATTTGCTTCGTACAAGCTTAGGTCAGCAAGATTTAAACAAAATCCCTGTTCATATTATTATGACGAGAATGCCGAATATTACATTTTGCTTTAAACACGATTCCTTAATTCATGCAGCAAAAATGTTAATTGATAAACAAATTGATGCTTTACCAATCGTTCATGAGCATTCTGATGGGTATGAGGTAATTGGTAGGTTAACCAAAACGAATATAACGGGTGCTTTTCTGTCGCTTGCAGAAAATCATGATATTTGAGGTGATGAATAAAATGAAGAGACTCAATATATTTATTGTTTCTGACTCAGTTGGGGAAACTGGAGAACTAGTTGCCAAAGCAGCCGTTAGCCAATTCCGTCCTGGTCTGCAAGATACTTCTTTAAAGCGTTTTTCTCATATTGAAACGTTTGATCACTTAAAAGAAATAATGAATTTAGCAAAAGAACAAAACGCAATGATTTTATATACGCTCGTAAGAAAACAAATGCGTTCTTATTTATTGAATGAATCAGCTAAAATCGGGATTCGCTCAATTGATTTAATGGGTCCATTACTCGATACACTTGAAGATGATTTGTCCGAAACTCCTTTTGAGGAACCAGGATTAGTGCGGAAATTAGATGATGATTATTTTAAAAAAATAGAAGCGATTGAATTTGCGGTTAAATATGATGATGGCAGAGATCCGAGAGGACTTTTAAAAGCAGACATTGTTTTGGTCGGTGTATCCCGTACTTCTAAAACACCTTTGTCTCAATATTTAGCTCATAAAAGATACCGTGTTGCTAACGTTCCACTAGTGCCTGAAGTGGAACCTCCAGAGGAACTTTTCCTAGTGAATCCAGCTAAATGTTTTGGTTTAGTCATCTCGCCAGATAAATTAAATTCAATTAGAAAAGAACGTTTAATCGCACTAGGGTTAAATGATGATGCTAATTACGCTAAACTTGATCGAATAAAACAAGAAATTGTCCACTTTGATAAAGTAGTATCAAAAATTGGTTGCCATGTTATTGATGTAACAAATCGAGCAGTTGAAGAAACAGCTAATCTTATTCTCAGCAAGATTCAGTAAGTTTAAACCATCCCGGTTAGGGAGGGTTTTTTCTTTTGATTTCAAATAAATAGATAGATTTTTCTTAAAAAACGTTTTATAATAAAAAATTGTGGTAAAAATGTTTAAGAACGTGGTTTTTTAAAGAGAAATTCTATTTTTTTGTCGAATCTTGCAGGATTTTCATCGGTTATCTCGAATTCAATACTTAGACTACAAAGATGGTGATGAAAATATGCAACGAATTCCTGAAGAAATGATCGAACAAATCCGTTCGGCTAACGATGTAGTCGATGTTATAAGTGAATATGTGCAGTTAACCAAACGCGGTCGTAACTGGTTTGGCTTATGTCCTTTTCATGGGGAGCAAACACCTTCCTTTTCTGTAACACAAGATAAGCAAATTTTTCATTGTTTTGGTTGTGGTGCTGGAGGAAATGCGATTACTTTTGTTATGGATATTGAACAAATTCCGTTTCAAGAAGCTGTTAGCAAATTAGGTGCCAGAGTCGGAATAGAATTAGAAGTTGAACCATCAACAATTTCTGTGGAACCTGTTTCAAAAGAAGAAAGTCATATGAAAGAAGCCCATACATTTGCAATGGACTATTACCACCATCTTCTTTTAAATACAGAAGAGGGGGAACAAGCTCTTCATTATTTAGAAGAAAGAGGATTTTCGGAAGCTCTTATTGAACAGTATGGTATAGGTTGGGCTTTACCAGGATGGGATTCCTTAACTACTTTATTAGCTCGTAAGGGTTTTGATCTTGTAGAAATGGAGAAATGTGGACTTATTATTCGAAAAGAAAATAAGGATGACTATTTCGACAGATTTAGGGAACGAATTATGTTCCCTATAAAAAATGAATTTGGACACGTAATTGGCTTTTCAGGAAGAGTGTTAAAGAAAGATTCTCAAGACGCAAAGTACATGAATAGTCCAGAATCTCCTATTTTCCAAAAAAGCAAAATTTTGTACAACTTAGATGTAGCTAGACCCGTCATTCGTAAAAAACGTAAAGTCATTGTGATGGAAGGTTTTATGGATGTTATGGCTGCGGCAAAAGCGGGTATAACTAATACGGTAGGTACTATGGGTACTTCATTGACCCAACAACATGTAAGTAAGTTGAAACGATTAACAGATTCCGTCACCATTTGTTATGATGGAGACTCTGCAGGCTGGGAAGCTGCTAAACGTGCTTCCGAATTGTTAATGAGTGAAAATGTCAAAACTGAAATTGCTTTGTTACCTGATCAATTAGACCCGGATGACTATGTGAAAACATATGGTCCAGAAGCTTTTCAGACTCAAATTATAGACCGTCCTCATGCATACTTAGCATTCATGATGATGGCAGCTCGTAAAAATAAAAACTTCCAATATGAAAATGATACACTTCAATATGTTCAAGAAGTGTTAGAACATTTAATAGTGAAGTCTTCACCACTTGAGAGAGATTTATATATAAGACAACTCTCTAAAGAAACCAATATTTCTGAAGATGCTATTAATCAGCAATTTAGAAAAATTGAAGGCAAATCTCTGAGACAGCAATCCAAACCATCTGCTAAAAAGATGGACGAGATGACTCCTGTTAAGAATAAGAAATTACAAGCAATTGATCGAGCAGAGAAATTATTACTTTCTCATATGCTACATCAAGCAGAAATCGTTGAACAAATACATCAAGAACACGGATTACATGTTTTTATACATGATCCTTATGAAGCAATATTTGTACGACTCATTGGCTTTTATGATGAATTTGCTCAGGCAGATACACATCGATTTCTTGAAAGCTTAAATGACAATGAGTTACGTAAATTAGTGATGGAAGCAACGTTGACAGAACGAGATCCTGAGCATGCTCGGGAAGAGGTTTCTGACTGTCTTCGTCAAATAAATAAGCATCGTATAGAGCTTCAAATACAATTGAAAATGCACGAATCAAAAGAAGCTGAAAAACTTCTAGATATGAAACGCGCACTAGAGATTGCCAGAGAAATTATCGATTTGAAAAAATCGTTATCAACATTGTAAATTGATGTGGTTTAAAAGGAGGAAGACTTATGGCGGACAAGTCTGAACGTACAAAAGAGGTCGAGACAGAGGTTACATTAGAGGAAGCAAAGAAATCTCTTGTGGAAACAGGTAAAAAAAATGGCGAATTAACTTTTGCTGACATAGCTGAGAAATTATCCGTATTTGAGTTAGAATCCGATCAAATCGAAGAATTTATTGAACAGCTTGAAACGAAAGGGATTGAACTTGGTCGTAAAGATGGCGACGAAGAGGATTTAGAAAAGTTAATGAAAAAAAGTTCTGAAACAGAAACATTTGATTTGAATGATTTAAGTGTGCCACCAGGTGTTAAGATTAATGACCCTGTTCGCATGTACTTAAAAGAAATCGGTCGTGTGGATTTATTATCAGCCGACGAAGAAATTGAATTGGCCAAACGCATTGAAAATGGAGATGAGGAAGCTAAGAAACGTTTAGCTGAAGCCAATTTACGATTAGTTGTAAGTATCGCGAAACGTTATGTTGGTCGCGGTATGCTTTTCTTGGATTTAATACAAGAAGGGAATATGGGTTTAATTAAAGCGGTTGAGAAATTCGATTTTAGAAAAGGCTTTAAATTTAGTACTTATGCAACATGGTGGATTCGACAAGCGATCACTCGTGCAATTGCTGACCAAGCACGTACGATTCGTATTCCTGTTCATATGGTAGAAACCATTAATAAACTTATACGTGTGCAAAGACAATTACTTCAAGATTTAGGACGTGAGCCTTCTCCAGAAGAAATTGGGGAAGAAATGGAATTACCAGCTGAGAAAGTTCGTGAAATTCTCAAAATTGCTCAAGAACCTGTTTCGCTGGAGACTCCTATTGGTGAGGAGGATGATTCACATTTAGGTGACTTTATCGAAGACTCGGATGCTCAATCACCTTCAGATCATGCTGCATATGAACTTCTTAAGGAGCAGTTAGAAGACGTTTTAGATACATTAACTGATCGTGAAGAGAATGTTCTACGTTTGCGTTTTGGTCTTGACGATGGAAGAACTCGAACGCTTGAAGAAGTTGGGAAAGTATTTGGTGTTACGAGAGAACGTATTCGACAAATCGAAGCAAAAGCGTTACGTAAACTCCGTCATCCTTCTAGAAGCAAGCGATTAAAAGACTTTTTAGAGTAAAAACTTGAGACATCCTGTTAAAGGGTGTCTTTTCTTTATATCATGAAATGGTATAATCGTAAGTAAAAAGCTCTCAATTAGAGGGGTGTCAAACTGAGTACTCATAGGAAAGAAATCATATTAAATGAAATACAGTTTTGGAAACATAATTCCTTGCTTCCAGCTCATTATTGTGACTTTTTAACAGCACTATATGCACAAGGCGAATCAGATCTACAGCTTGAAAATAAACAATCAAAGTCTTTGCTAGCTAAAGAAAAAAAGGGGAAGATAATTCAACTTCTTTTGATTTTAGGGTTACCCATAATCACTTTAATCATGTTATTTGTCATGGACATTTATGTTTGGATTCCATATACAATTTCAAGTATTTTTGCCGTTATTTTATTAATTTTAACGGTAAAACTAACTAGGAAGAAAAAATTTTTAATCCCTTTTCTCTATATTAGTAATGCTCTTATCATTTTAGGGCTTTCATTTAAAATTTGGTTAAGCTATTTTTCTGAAAATCCTTTTATATTATTAGGATTAGTAGCTTCTAATTGTTTAATGTGGCTAGTTTCAGGGCTTTTATTAAAATTACCTTATTTCACATTATCCGGCGCAGTTGGCTTTCTATTAGTCATTTTGTTTCTGTTTTTTTCTTAAAAAATCGGTCGTCCAAAAGGATTGACCGATTTTTATTTTGTTTGTTTGAATATTTCAGATATAATGAATAATGTAAACGTTTTAAAAATTAAAGGGGTTGAAATAAGTGAATTTTGATTTATCGCAAGAACATCAAATGATTCGCAAATCCATGCGTGAATTTGCGGATAAAGTCGTTGCTCCAGGAGCGATAGAGCGTGACCGTACGAAAGAATTTCCAAGAGAAATTTTTAAACAGTTAGCCGACATGGGGATGATGGGCTTACCTTTTAGTGAAGAGTACGGTGGTGCCGGAGCTGATACAGTTAGTTTCGCAATTGTAACGGAAGAATTAAGTCGTGCATGTGCTTCAACAGGAATTACATATTCTGCTCACATTTCGTTAGGTGGAGCTCCACTAAACTTATTTGGTACAGACGAGCAAAAACATAAATACTTAACACCAATTAGTACGGGTGAATCATTTGGAGCATTTGGATTAACTGAACCAAATGCAGGTTCAGATGCTGGTGGCACTCAAACACGTGCAATTGAGGATGGCGACGATTTCATTATTAACGGCAGCAAAGTATATATTACGAATGCTAGTTACGCAAAACATTTAGCTATAACTGCAATCACGGACATTAAAGATGGCAAAAAAGAAATCAGTGCAATTATTGTTCCAACTGATGCAGAAGGTTTTAAAGTAATTGATAACTATGAAAAAATGGGCTTACATTCATCAAATACGACAGAATTAGTTTTAGAAAATGTTAGAGTTCCTAAAGCTAATCTATTAGGTAAGCGTGGAGAAGGCTTCCGCCAGTTCCTAGTAACTTTAGACGGTGGACGTATTGGTATTGGGGCAATGGCAGTTGGTATTGCACAAGCAGCCTTTGACAAGGCATTAAAATACTCGAAAGAGCGTAAGCAATTTGGTAAGTCCCTTTCAGAGTTTCAAATTACTCAATTTAAATTAGCTGATATGGCAATGAAGATTGAATTAGCTCGTACAATGGTTCATAAAGCTGCTTGGTTAAAAGATCAAGGACGTCCATTTACGAAAGAAGCATCAATGTGTAAGTTATATGCATCAGAAATTGCTATGCAGATTGCAGATCAAGCAGTTCAAATACATGGTGGATATGGTTACATGAAGGAATATGAAGTAGAACGTTATATGCGCGATGCGAAATTGCTTGAAATTGGTGAGGGAACTTCAGAAGTTCAACGTATGGTTATTGCGCGAGAAATTGGTTGTTAATATTCGGGAATTTGTCGAAATTGGCACAATCATTAAAAACAGCGTGTTAACACTTTTCGTTTTTAAAGGAATGCAGTACAATAACTATGTTGACTGATTCTATTCTAGAAAAAGAATGAGCGAAAAGAGGGAGGTTTCACAATGCAAAAAAATCCAATAGTTCCTTTCATTTTAATTTTTGCTTTCGGAATTGGACTTATTTTCTTCCTATCAATTATGGGTGTAGAGAAAAAAGCTGAAATTGCTGAAGGTCATGAAGAAGGTGGAGCTAAAACAGAAGAAACTGAAGGTTCAGAATTTGATCCTGAAGTTGCTCAAGGGAAATGTATCGGATGTCACGGTGGCGATTTAGGCGGTGGCGTTGGACCTGCTTTAGTTGGTACTTCTTTATCAAAAGAAGAACTAACTGAAATTATTACAAATGGTAAAGGTGCAGGTATGCCTGGTGGTCTATTACCAGGACAAGAAGAGCAAATGGCTGAATACATTTTAACTTTGAAATAAGAAATGTCCCCTTATCCTTTTTAAAGGACAAGGGGTTTTTTCATGTTTGTGGTACAATTTCATATAGGAATTCTGTCTAAATATGCAGTTAATAAAGTGGCATTTGTCGAAAGTCTGTCTGTCACTACTACATATCAAAAAGAGCAGAATTCATAGAACTTTTTAAATAAAAACCTATTCTAATTTTCAAAGTCTAAGTAAAAGAAAGGGGAGAATTTTGTTGAACGCACAACGTCTCTCAGAACGATTATCAAGAGTTGCTCATTATGTTCCCAAAGCATCTATTGTAGCTGATATTGGAAGTGATCACGCTTACCTACCATGTTATTTAATTCATAATAATCTCGCTTCAAAAGCGGTTGCAGGTGAAGTGGCAAAAGGGCCATATGATTCTGCCTTAGCTCATGTAAGAGAAGAGCAATTAGAAAATTCTATTTCAGTTAGGTTTGCAAATGGACTGAAAGCGATCGAAATTGGAGATTCAGTTGATACAGTGACGATCGCCGGGATGGGTGGACCTTTAATCGCAAACATCTTAAATAATGACTTAGAGAGATTAGCTACAGTTAAGCGCCTTATTTTACAACCAAATATTCATGCGAAAGCTATCCGAGATTGGGCCATCACAAATCAATGGAAACTGATTGCAGAAGATATATTAAGAGAAGATAATAAAATATACGAAATATTAGTCCTTGAAAAAGGTGAAATGACTTTAACATCAAGTCAACTTCTTTTAGGACCATTCTTAATGGAATCAAAAAACGAGGTATTTCTTTCTAAATGGCAAAAAGAATCACAAGAATGGACAAGAATTCTAGAAGCCATTCAAGATGCTGAGTTATCTCAAGAAGTGAAGATGAAAAAAGAAGAGCTGGAATTGAAATTACAAATTGTAAAGGAGGCTATTTTCATTTGAAAAAAGTAAATGGTCATGAATTGATTCAACTATTTGAATCATGGTCACCGAAAGCTTTTGCACTTGATGAGGATCCGGTTGGTTTACAAATAGGACAATTGAATAGATCTGTCACTCAAGTTCTTGTCACATTAGATGTCACTCCTGAAGTTGTACAAGAAGCAATCGATAAAAATTGTGAACTAATTATTGCACACCACCCGCCGATTTTTAGACCTTTAAAAAGCCTACGCACAGACACTTTTACAGGGAAGATTGCTGAGCGTTGTTTAAAGCATGATATAACGGTTTATGCAGCCCATACGAATTTGGATGTTGCTCACGGTGGGGTAAATGATTTATTAGCTGAAGCATTGCAACTACAAAACATTCAAATTCTCGAAGAGACATATTCTGAAAAACTTATGAAATTAGCTGTATTCGTCCCAGAAAGTCATTCAGATATGTTAAGAGAGGCACTTGCTTCAGCGGGAGCAGGTAAAATAGGGGATTATGATAGTTGTAGTTTTTCAACAAGTGGAGAAGGTAGATTTCAGCCATTAAATGAAGCGAATCCGACGATTGGTCAGAGGAATCGTTTAGAAACGGTCAATGAAGTCAAAATAGAGGTGGTTTTTCCTTCTTCAAAAGAGTTCAAAATTGTTAAAGCCATGAAAGAAAATCATCCATATGAAGAGGTAGCATTCGATATTTGGCTCCTTGAGACGAAGATGAATGTTCAAGGAATCGGACGTATTGGTGTTCTGTCAGAAAAAATGGAGTTGGAGTCTTTTGCAAAGCTTGTTAAAGAAAGATTATCCGTGCCTTTTGTTCGAATGGTGGGGGATTCAAAAACGTTTGTTCATAAAGTGGCTGTTCTTGGCGGAGATGGGAATAGTTATATTCATAAAGCAAAAAGAGCTGGTGCAGATGTCTTTGTTACAGGAGATATGTACTTCCATATCGCCCAAGATGCACTAGCCGCAGGTTTATCCATCGTTGATCCTGGGCATCATGTTGAATCAATTATGAAAAAAGGTGTGTCTGAAAAAATGAATGAACTATGCATTAGTAAAAATTTTGAATGCACATTTATTCCTTCAAGTATTTCCACTGAACCTTTTCAAATTATATAA
The DNA here is from genome assembly GCA_041605715.1 of Paenisporosarcina sp. Lineage (GTDB taxonomy): Bacteria > Bacillota > Bacilli > Bacillales_A > Planococcaceae > Paenisporosarcina. The sequence goes on along the minus strand of JBFIXW010000001.1, from coordinate 75,738 downwards.
AAAAGAGGGTATCCAAAAAGTTGGATACCCTTTCAGGTTGAACAATAATAAAAATGATTATTTCCATTGTAGCGGACGCTTTCCGCGGGCAAGACTTCAGCCTCTTCCTTCGCGACGCTCAGTCCAGGGTCTTCAGTTCTTGCTGATTCCGCTGGAGTCGCCGCTTCCATTTCAATCAACAGAAATTTTGTGAATATGAAGATAATAAAAGTAATGACGGCTTCCCCAGATTTAAAAGTCCATGATACAGTTGTTCTCGTCCTAAGAAGTTCCCTATCAAACATCGAATATTTTCCGATTTCGAAGTACAGAGTCGTAAAATCGAATGTGTATATCTCGATAAGAATTGTTTCTGGAAACATGATTAAGCAAACTATTTTAGCAATTAGTAGTTGGCAATTTCTGAAGACTCCTGCGGAAAAACGAATTACGCTAGACCCCGCAGGCAAAGTTGTCAGAGACAGCTTTGCCGAGGAGGCTAGCGTTTCGTCCGCGGAAAGCGAAAGAAATAGCCAACCACCTTCATTTTCAATTCAGTGCAATATGCGAAATTCTAATTTTTGTCCTTCTATACTTTTATCTGCAATCTTAGAGGCTATCCAAACTAATTGGATAGCCTCTTGTTTGTTATGAAATAGGATATGGTTCAATTCGGTCTACAGGTTTAGGTGTTTTAATCTTAGGTAAAATCTTTTCAATACTCACTGTTCGAGCTAAACTATGTGTTTCAGGGTTAAGTGGATCATACTTTTCTAAAAATTGAACCACTTCTTTAACAATTGGAGTTGGTGTTGAGGCGCCAGCCGTTACTGCAATATTATCAATACCTTCAAGCCATTCAAGCTTAAGTTCTGAAAGGTCTGAGATTCGATAAGAAGGGGTGTTGGCAATTTCTTCAGACACTTGAGTTAAGCGATTAGAATTATTACTAAGCGGATCTCCAACGACGATAAGAAGTTGAGCTGCTCCAGCTTGTTCAGCTACTGCTTCTTGACGTACTTGTGTTGCTAAACAAATTTCTTTATGAACTTCAATATGTGGGAATTTAGCTTTTAATTTTTCCATTAAAGCTGCAACGTCCCACTGGCTCATTGTCGTTTGATTGGTAACGATTAATTTGTCAGCAACAATATTTAATTGTTCAACATCTTCAATCGTTTGAACTAAATGGACTGCGTTTGGTGCAACACCTACTGCACCTTCAGGTTCAGGGTGTCCTTTTTTCCCAATGTAGATTACATGAAAACCTTCATTCGTTTTTTCTCGAATTAAATCATGCGTTACAGTTACGTCGGGACAAGTTGCATCGATGGATACTAACCCTTTTTGTTTGGCTAATTCACGAACTTCAGGTGAAACTCCGTGAGCCGTAAAGATGACAGTTCCACCATCAACTTTCTCTAATATTTCTTTTCTGTTATCACCATCTAATGTGATAATGCCATCTCTTTCAAAGGCATCTGTTACATGTTTATTGTGAACAATCATTCCTAATATATAAATAGGTCGTGGTAGTGATTGATCCATCGCGGCATTACGAGCGATTACCATTGCATCTACCACTCCGTAACAGTATCCACGGGGTGAAATTTTGAGTACTTGCATAGTGAATGAGCACTCCTCTCAAGAGTAATACTTCTATTATAACGGAGAGAAGAGTTTAATTCAAAACTCATACTGGTGGTTGGAAAATACGTGGTTGAGATGCACCGTTTGCTATTGTGCTAGCAGTATTTGCTACACTTCTAGCTGCTGAAGCGTTTGACGCTACATTAGGCATATTTTGAAAACCTCTATAGATTTTCCAAAGAGCTGGCAGATTTTGAACCATAGGTGCTACTTGCTTGACCATGGGAGTTAATTGTTGGGCTGTTGACATGAACCTTTCAGCGGTTTGTAAGTATTGTTCCATTCGTGAAGGTAATCCGCCACCGGGAATTTGGGTTTGTGAAGAATTAAAAAATCTATTATTTCCAAAGCCACCAGGTCTAACGGGAGGACCTCCTGAGAATCGATTTTGGGGAAATGAAAATGGATTTTGAGGTTGTTGATATTGTCCTTGAGAAAATGGGTAAAATGATTCGTAACGCATAATATCCTCCTTTCTAAATTAACTGTTATTTGACGTAACGTCTTGAAACAACTATCATTGTCAAATGGTCTTCACAACAAAAAACGTGGTAATATAAAGGTATGTTAGGAGGGACTCAAATGTCCAAATACGCAGATTATGATTTTCAACCCTTTTTGCAAAAAGCAATTAGCAAATTAGGTTTTACTGAACCAACACCTATTCAAAGAGAAATGATTCCCGTGATTTTAAAAGGGAAAAGCGCAATTGGTCAAGCACATACGGGTACAGGGAAAACACACAGTTTTTTAATTCCAATTGTGCAACGAATTATTAGTGAGAAAGCAGAGTTGCAAGCTATTATTACTTCTCCGACACGAGAACTGGCTTCACAAATTTTTGAAGAATTGAATCGACTAACAGAAGGTACTGAAATTCAATCGAAACTATTTATCGGCGGAACTGATAAACAACGTTCGATCGATAAATTAAAAACACAACCTCATATTGTGGTGGGTACTCCAGGACGTATTCGTGACCTTGTAAAAGAGAATGCTTTACTCGTTCACACTGCTCCTATATTAGTAGTAGATGAAGCTGATCTAGCTTTTGATTTAGGCTTTATTGAAGAAATTGATGCTTTTGCTGGGAAGATGCCAGATTCATTAGAAATGTATGTCTTCTCTGCAACGATTCCAGAAAGATTACAACCTTTCTTGAAAAAATATATGGAATCACCAGTCCATATAAAAATTGGTTTTAAAAAACCTGCTGCTGAAGGCATTGACTTCACACTTGTTCCGGTTAGAAGTAAATCCAAAAAGAAACGTTTATTAGAAGTTATGGAAGGAATAAATCCTTACTTAGCTATAATTTTTACAAATACTAGATCGAATGCAGACTCTGTTGCTAATTATTTAGCTGAAGCAGGATATCGTGTTGGACGTATCCATGGAGATTTACCTCCTCGCGAACGTACTCGTATGATGAAGCAAGTGCGCGACTTAGAATACCAATACATTGTAGCTACTGATTTAGCTGCACGTGGGATTGATATTCAAGGTGTGAGTCATGTTATTAACTTTGAACTTCCTGAGGATTTAGAGTTCTTCATCCACCGTGTTGGCCGTACTGCGCGCGCTGGTCTTAAGGGAACAGCTATTACATTATATGAACCAACAGATGAAGATGCGATTGTTCGTATTGAAAAAATGGGAATTCCTTTTGTTCATAAAGACGTAAAAGATGGCGAATGGTCTGAACTTAAAGAACGTCACACACGTAAAAATCGTAAAACTGAAAAAGTGGCGGATGAAATAGATGCAAAGGCAAAATCTATGGTTCGCAAACCTAAAAAGGTTAAACCGGGATATAAACGAAATATGAGATGGGAAATGGACAAAGTGAAAAAGAGAGAACGACGCATTAAAAACCGTAAAAAGTAAAGGGGTTTTTTGTTTTGTTACTAGGTTCACACGTTTCAATGAGTGGAAAGAATATGCTTTTAGCTGCTAGCGAAGAAGCAAAGTCATACGGAGCAACAACCTTCATGATCTATACAGGTGCTCCTCAAAATACAAGAAGAAAACCAATTGAAGAACTGAATATTGCTGCAGGACAAGCACACATGCAAGAAAACGGTATGTCTAATATTGTTGTTCATGCTCCCTATATCATTAATATCGGTAATTCTCTTAAACCAGAGACTTTCGCTCTAGGCGTCGAGTTTCTTCAAAAAGAGATAGAACGCACTGCCGCTATTGGGGCAACTCAGATTGTATTGCACCCTGGTGCACATGTCGGAGCTGGTACAGAAGAAGGAATCGCTAAAATTGTAGAAGGCTTGAATGAAGTCCTTTCTCAAGACTACCCAGTGCAAATTGCATTAGAAACAATGGCGGGAAAAGGCACTGAATGCGGCAGGTCATTTGAGGAATTAGCTCAAATATTTGACGGAGTCAAAAATAACGAGCGTTTAACCGTTTGTTTTGATACTTGTCATACACATGATGCTGGGTACGACATTGTAAATGATTTTGACGGTGTACTTGTTTCATTCGATCAGTTAATTGGCATTGACCGTTTAAAAGTTTTGCATATCAATGATAGTAAAAATGTACGTGGAGCGGGCAAAGATCGTCACGAGAATATTGGATTTGGTGAAATCGGATTTGATGCTTTATCCTATATCGTTCATCATCCAAGTCTTACACAAGTTCCAAAGATTCTTGAGACACCTTTTGTAGGGCTGGATGCTAAGAATAAAACTGCTCCATATTTATATGAAATTGAGATGTTAAAAACTAAAACATTTACACCTGACCGAATAGATGCATTGAGAGTTTAAAGATTAAAGAGATTCAAGCAAAATTTTTGCTTGAATCTCTTTTTTGCATTCATTGGTATATATTTTTTAGACATTGTAAAATTTGAATAATGTTTTTGCTTTTGTTTTGCCAATCACTTTAGCGATTTCTCTTTTAAAAGATGAAGGAATGCCAGTAAAAGCCCAATGAATGGATGCCTTCTCTAAAAGAGGTTTAAGACCTTTAATTTCATTTTTAGATAGAGGAACGGGGAGGACCTTGGACATTTCTGCAAGTTCATCATCACTTTTACTTTTCAAGTTTTGGATAAATTCAAGTAAATCCATTCCATCGTCCTTTCAAGATATTAATGTTTACAATTAATTAAATCTCCGCTATACTAATCATTTGTAAATCGTAATGATTTTGAATTAGAAAGAGGCGATCGATTTGTCAACGCCATATGACATTGAATTACAGCAGGTATCGTTTCAATATGATCAAACAGCTGTTTTAAAAAATATATCTTTGCAAGTGAAACAAGGTGACTTCTTGGCAATTTTAGGACCTAATGGTTCTGGTAAATCGACTTTATTGAAAATTATTTTAGGATTGCTTAAACCATCTGCTGGTACTGTTCATTTATTTGGCAATGAAGCAAAAGAGTTTAAACAACGTGAGTGGATTGGCTATGTTTCTCAAAAATCCAATTCTTTTAACACTGGATTTCCTGCAACAGTATTTGAAGTAGTGGCTAGCGGGTTAGCTAAAAAGACTGGATTGTTTAAGAAACTACCAAATGAAAAAGATCATCTTGTTCTAGAAGCTCTATCATCCGTTGGAATGGAAACGTTTGCTTCCAAATCCATAGGAGAATTATCTGGGGGACAGCAACAACGAGTTTTTATTGCTAGGGCACTAGTTAGTGATCCGAAATGTCTTGTGCTAGATGAACCCACTGTTGGAATAGACCATAAACATGTGCAATCGTTTTATGATATGCTTTCGCGTTTAAATAGTGAACGAAATATTACCCTGATTTTAGTCACACATGATGTGGATACCGTTTCAAATCGAATAAGCCATATTGCCTGTCTAAATCAAACCATTCATTTTCACGGATTCAAGCAAGAATTTGAAGAGATGAGTGATGAAGACCGAGAAGCTTGGTATGGCCATTCTGTTCGGAAAATTCATCATGTGAAAGGTGAGTCGTGCAATCATGATTGAAGCTTTATGGAATTATGAATTTTTACAAAACGCATTTGCTTCTGGCTTAATAATTGGTCTTATTGCTCCGTTATTAGGCGTATTTATAGTTGTTCGGAGATTATCATTAATTGCCGATGCTTTAAGCCATGTTACATTGGCTGGTATTGCTGGGAGTTTATATTTAAGCCAAACGGTTCCTGTGTTTGCGATGTTAAATCCACTATATTTAGGAATATTGTCTGCTGTTAGTGGTTCTGTTTTAATTGAGAGACTTCGCAGATTGTATAAACATTATGAAGAGTTAGCCATTCCAATTATTATGTCAGCGGGAATAGGAATCAGTGCTATTTTCATTTCACTTGCGAATGGCTTTAGTGCAGACCTTTTTGGCTATTTGTTTGGATCTGTGTCTGCCGTAAGTCGACAAGATTTAGGGATAGTTGTCATTATCGCTCTAATTGTCATTCTATTTTTGCGTCTCTTCTATAAAGAGCTTTTTGTTCTTTCGTTTGATGAAGAATACGCACGTGCTTCTGGCCTTCCTGCGAAATGGATTCATATCTTATTTATGATAGTTACCGCACTGGTTATAGCGGCAAGCATGAGAATTGTAGGAATATTACTTGTATCATCCTTAATGACGTTACCAGTCGCTGCGAGTATGCGTTTAGCTAAAGGTTTTAAACAAGCCATTTTCTTGGCCGTGGTATTTGGTGAAACGGCTGTCATTATTGGATTAGTTACTGCTTTCTATTTAAATATTGCACCGGGTGGGACAATTGTTGTCACTTCTATTTGTATTCTTTTAATCGTTATAATTGGTAAAAAGATTTGGCTCAAAGTGGTCACGAAGGACGAAGGAGTTGCTACTTCATGAATTTAACGAAAGCTTGGGAAGTTTTAAAAAATAAAGGTTTTAAAAAAACAGATAAAAGAGAACAAATTCTTGAATTATTTGAAGAAAATGATCGCTATTTAACGGCTAAAGATTTATTGAACGTGATGAAAAAAGACTATCCGGGGATGAGTTTCGATACCATCTATCGAAATTTGAGTACATTTGTTGAACTCGGTATATTAGAAGAAACTGAATTATCTGGGGAAAGACACTTTCGTATGCAGTGTGAAACAGACCATCATCATCACCATTTCATCTGTATGTCTTGTGGAAAAATAAAAGAAATTTCTATTTGTCCAATGGATGCTGTTCAAGAAAAACTCTCAGCGTATCAAATTGATAATCATAAATTAGAGATTTACGGTAAATGCCCTGAATGTATATCCTGATATATATAGTGGGAAATACTTACTTTCTGCAACGCTCCTTAACATTGAAAGATCTAAACGTAACACTTATTGTCATTCAGAGCATTGATATAAAGAGACCCTTCACATTTTTTGTGAAGGGTCTTCTATTTAACTTATTTTTGTTTTGGTTTTGGATCGATTTGATTTTCTTTATTGCTTAATAAAAAATATGAAATAATTCCAGATATTAAAGTTCCACCAATGGTGATGAGGATTCTGGATTCAAGTGGAACAGCGCTATGGTCTTTCCCTAAAATCCATGTAGCTAATATCGCAACAATAATCATGATAGGAATTACTACTTTGAAGCGGTTCATTTAATCACAACCTTATCTTTACTTTATGTTGCATGTGAAAAGCGCGAGGAAGGGACCTCACGCTTTATTTTTTATAAAATGATGTTGTATCCATGTATCAGCTTCTAACCAATTATCTACCCTTACAACGCCATTTGGAACAGGCTCTTGATTGTAAGGTGTATTAAAAAGAATAACTGGAATATTAAGCTCTTCTGCGAGTCCAACTGCATTATCATGCTTATCTTCAAAAAATACATCAATATTGTAATTCTTGGCTGTTTGAATTTTATCGTGGGAACCAATTAGTTCAATATGATCGTATTCTAGGTTTTGGTGTAAAAACCACTCAAACGTTACATCCTTCACATTTTGGCCACGAGCTGAAATGAAATATAATTCAAAGTCCTTTTTCCACTTTGTCAAAATTGAATGAGCGTCAATTTGAATAGGGGAAGTGGCATAAATTTCAGGTTCGGCTTTTCGGAACCATTGATAAAATTCATCTGGTGTGATAGGAAATGCCTTCGTTAAATCATATTCCTTAATATCATCTAAAACTAAATTACAGGAGAATTGCTTATTAATATGTGGTAATAAAGAAGTAGGGCATGTGACGGTACCATCAATATCGATACCGAATCGAATGTTAGACATATGCAATGACTCCTTTATGCGTTTTGTTTTTCTAATTCTTGCTTATCGAAATATTCTTGAGCAATTTTATCGATCTCAATTTTCAATTCTTCGACCATCGTTGCTTCAGGAACTTTTCGAACAGTTTTCCCTTTCATGAATAGCAAACCTTCACCACGTGCTCCAGCAATTCCGATGTCTGCTTCACGAGCTTCACCTGGTCCATTAACAGCACAGCCAAGAACAGCTACTTTAATAGGTGCTTTAATTGTAGAAATGTATTCTTCAACTTCATTGGCAATTGTAATTAAATCGATTTCAATTCGTCCACAAGTTGGACATGAAATTAATGTTGCTGCGTTTGAGGAGAGACCGAATACTTTCAGCAATTCTCTCGCCACTTTAATTTCTTCGACTGGATCTGCACTCAGTGAAACTCGAAGGGTATTTCCAATTCCATGGCTTAAAAGTGCACCCAATCCAGCGGCACTTTTAATAGAACCATTTACTAAAGTCCCTGATTCAGTTATTCCTAAATGTAATGGATAATCAAATGCTTGTGACGCTTTAATATAAGCTTCAATAGCTAAGCTTACATCTGATGCTTTAAGTGAAACGATAATATCATGGAAATCTAGGTCTTCGAGTATTTTAATATGGTGTAGAGCACTTTCAACCATTCCATCAGCTGTAGGATAGCCGTATTTTTCAATGATTTTACGTTCAAGTGATCCAGCATTAACACCTATTCGAATTGGAATGTTTTTAGCTTTTGCTGCATTAACAACCGCTTCAACTTTTTCACGACGTCCAATGTTCCCTGGGTTAATTCGAATTTTGTCAGCTCCGTTTTCGATTGCTTTTAAAGCTAATTTATAATCGAAATGGATATCTACAACTAGAGGTATATTAATCCGTTTTTTAATTTCCGCAATAGCATCAGCGGCACGTTCGTCAGGGCAAGCTACGCGTACAATTTGACAACCTGCTTCCTCTAAACGCAATATTTCTGCAACAGTGGCTTCAACATCATGTGTTTTTGTAGTAGTCATACTTTGAATAAATAATTCATCACTTCCACCAATAGTTAAATCCCCAACACGAACGGGGCGAGTTTTAGAACGGTGTATTAGTTCACTCATTAGATTCTCTCCTTTTCAGGCATTACGCCTTCACTACTCTACATTTTAGCAGTCTTGAAAAGGAAATGACAAGGAAGAAACGTTACTTCACTTTTCAGAACATGCGGATGACTCTTTTTTGAAGATCGGAATTTGTACTGTTTCATAAGATTGTAAAGATTGATTTCGATAATGTGGATTTTCTTGATAAAAAGCTTCTAAACGTTCAGGGAAACTAACCCAAGTCTCAGAAGGATAGACGGCAAATAAAGAAAATATGGTGTCATTTATTACTGTTTGAACTGGAAAGACTTCATAATAGACGTTTTCGGTACATATAGGTTCCTCTTGTGTAAATGCCGCAAGTGAAATTGTACCGTCGAGTAGATCAACTTTTATTATATAGGAAACAAGTAAAATTAAAGTAGCTAGTCCAATAATGCGCATAAGAAAATCCCCCTTTAACAACTTATATGTTGAATTAAGAGAGATTATGATTATTTGGCGGGATAATAGGTTAAAGAAAGATATAGGTAAATCAAGCTGAGAGAATGTGTCACTAGAAAAATAATTGTATCTCGCATTCCTAAGAACAATAAGATAAATGAAAGGATAGTAGGAACTGTGTAGGCAAATGCTGTTGTACGCCAAACATGACGATAATCCCCGCGACGATTTAATAATTTTAATAAGTAGAAACCAACTAGAGCTAATATACTAATGCGGCTAAATACGAACAATGTTGACATCACAAATTGTAAAATAAAAGCAAAAGGATAGAGAATCCATGCCATTCCTTCTATATATTCAATCAACCCAACTATAGAAGCTGATTGATTATTTATCCCAAAAACAAATTGAGTGAAAGAAAAAATCGTGATGAGAGTAATAAATATAAATATATATTGAATAACTTTTCCTATAGATAGCAGCCTGAAAGCAGCCATTTTTTTAGGCTCATAAAGGGAAGAAAAAAATAATTTTGTAAAAGACAAGTTCATCACTCCTTATACACTAATCATACTACTATTAGATAGATAAATTAACTCGAATTGTGAAAACTATAAGACCAAATTTGCACTGATTGTTAAGTTATTGTAAATTTTATGTGGAGGTCCTTTACAATGTGGTGTCGAATTCTTCATAATGGGGAATGTTGAAAATTGTCGAATTAGGAGCTGAAGTTGAATAATGGAATTAAATTGGCAGGAAATGCTGTTTCAATTCATTGGAGGTCTTGGGATCTTCTTGTTCTCTATTAAATACATGGGCGATGGTCTGCAAAAAGCAGCGGGTGATCGATTACGTGAAATTTTAGATCGATTTACGACAAATCCTTTTATGGGCGTATTAGTCGGTATAATCGTAACTATTTTGATTCAATCGAGTTCAGGTACCACAGTTATTACGGTTGGTTTAGTAAGTGCTGGTTTTATGACATTACGCCAGGCAATTGGTGTAATCATGGGAGCCAATATTGGGACAACCGTTACGGCCTTTATCATAGGGTTTGATGTAGGTGAAGCTGCATTACCAATTATGGCATTAGGTGCATTCTTGATATTCTTCTTTAAGAAAAATCAAATTCAAAACCTAGGTGAAGTTATTTTTGGTTTTGGTGGATTATTCCTGGGGATGGAATTAATGAGTGGGGGAATGAAACCGCTTAGAGAATTACCAACATTTATTGACTTAACAATTAGTATGAGTGAACATCCTATCTTAGGTGTTTTAGTCGGGACAATATTTACAGTTATTGTTCAAAGTTCAAGTGCAACAGTGGGTATTTTGCAAGGATTATACTCAGAGGGTATTTTAAATTTAGATGCTTCCCTACCTGTATTATTTGGTGACAATATCGGTACCACAATAACTGCAATTTTAGCTTCAATTGGTGCATCAATTGCTGCTCGCCGTGCTGCAGCTACGCATGTTTTATTCAATGTTGTAGGTTCTATACTCTTCCTTATTCTATTAACTCCATTTACCATTTACATTGAATGGTTAACGGGAATTTTAGGTCTTGAAGAAAAAATGCAAATTGCTTTTGCACATGGGACGTTCAATATAGCTAATACTATTATTCAGTTCCCATTAATTGGAGCTTGGGCTTACCTGGTTACTAAGTTTATCCCAGGTGAAGAAGTAACAATTGAATATAAACCAAAACATTTAGATCCACATTTTATTGAAACCGCTCCATCTATTGCCATTGGACAAGCAAAAGAAGAAATACTTCGTATGGGTCACTTTAGTGTGCAAGGATTAAAAGAATCATTTGAGTATTTGAAAACGAATAATAAAAAACATGCAGAAACGGGTTACCAACTCGAAGATGCGATAAATAATTTAGACCATAAAATTACAGATTATCTCGTTAAAATTTCAGCTGAATCAATTTCAAATGCCGATTCAGGTCGACATATCATGTTAATGGAAACTGTGCGTGATATTGAACGAGTTGGAGATCATTTTGAAAACATTTTAGAGTTAATCGACTATCAAATTGGTAATCGTGTGAAATTAACTGATCAAGCCATGGAAGATATTACTGAAATGTTTGTTTTAACGATTCAAACCGTAGAAAAAGCGTTAGAAGCGCTTGATATCGGAAGTTCAGAATTGGCACGTGAAGTGGCAGAACAAGAAGATTTAATCGACAAAATGGAACGTAAATTCCGTAAAAAGCATATTATGCGTTTAAATGAGGGCGTTTGTTCTCCTCAAGCAGGAATTGTCTTTGTTGACCTAGTAAGTAACTTAGAACGCATTGGTGATCACGCAGTTAATATTGCTGAAGCAGTTCTAGGAAAAAGAGCATAAACCAAATTTTCTCCTCTAGTGTCTTTACATCTCAAATGATGTAAGGCACGATATAGAGGAGATTTTTATTTGCAAATAAATATTGTTCATATGGGGGAAAAGAATGGAGTATCTTGGTTGGGCACTTATTATTATTTGTTTCATTATTGCATTTATCGGTTTAGTTTATCCGATTATACCAGCAGTCGTGTTCATTCTTGGTGGATTTTTATTGTATGGACTATTCTTTACATTCTCGGATTTGCCCTGGTGGTTTTGGTTGATCGAAATTTTATTTGTGATTTTACTTTTTGGTGCAGATATGATGGCGAACGCGTTAGGTGTTAAAAAGTATGGAGGAAGTAAGGCGGGAATCTGGGGTAGTACAATTGGTTTACTAATTGGTCCCTTTATCATTCCATTTTTCGGGATTCTAATCGGACCTTTTATTGGAGCTATAATCGCAGAACTACTGATAACAAGAACTTCTATTAAACAAGCACTTAAAACAGGTGTAGGTTCGGTTGTTGGTTTTTTAACATCTGTTCTTACGAAAGGGATCGTTCAAATAGTCATGATTGTAATTTTCCTTTGGGTTGTGTAACGATTCAGACAAAAGACTGAATTTGCACAATTGAGTCTTTAATATTTGAACGTATGACATAAGTTTGATACGCTAGACATTGTAAAAACAATTCTTAAATTCGCTTAGGAGGAAATAACAAATGGCTTTTGAATTACCACAATTACCTTACGCGTATGACGCACTTGAACCTCATATTGATAAAGAAACGATGAACATTCATCACACGAAACATCACAATGCATATGTTACGAACTTAAACAATGCACTTGAAGGTCATGATGACTTGTTAAGTAAATCTATTGAAGAGTTAATTGCTAATTTAGATGCAGTACCTGAAGCTGCTCGCGCAGCAGTGCGTAACAATGGTGGAGGTCACGCTAACCACTCATTATTCTGGGAATTATTATCTGCTGATGGTGGCGGTTCGCCAACTGGTGCACTAGCTGAAGCAATCGATGCGAAATTTGGTAGCTTTGACGCTTTCAAAGAAGAATTTACAAAAGCCGCTACAACTCGTTTTGGTTCTGGTTGGGCTTGGCTATCAGTTAGCAATGGTGAAATTGAAGTTTCATCTACTCCTAATCAAGATTCTCCAATCATGGAAGGCAAAACACCTTTACTTGGATTAGACGTATGGGAGCATGCTTACTACTTAAACTACCAGAATCGTCGTCCAGACTACATTGGCGCATTTTGGAACGTTGTTAACTGGAACGAAGTTTCAAAACGTTACGAATCTGCTAAATGATTTTACTAAATATCAAACTAAGCACACCCTTAAATTGTCATTTAAGGGTGTGCTTTTTTAATTCGATTAATGGTATACTGTTAGACAGGATTTTAGTTAATAGGAGGATGAAAATTGCGTAAACCTAATAAAAAACGCTCCGCAAGTGTCAAAGCCAAACTTCGCGCAAATGTCGCATTTCGTATGAATATCCTCTTTTTTTCTATCTTTTTACTTTTTACCATACTTATTTTGAGATTGGGTTATATACAGATAGTAGAAGGCGAAAATTATAAACGTGCATTAGAACGAACTGAAGAAGTACCAGTAAATTCAAGTGTTCCAAGAGGAAGAATTTATGATAGTGTTGGTCGAATCTTAGTTGATAATGAACCTAAAAATGCCATTACATATACGAAAATGCAAACAACAAAATCGTCAGAAATGTTGGAAATAGCCGAAAAATTAGCCGAGTTAATTAATAAATCGATAGATGATATTACCTTAAGGGATCAACAAGACTTTTGGATTATGAAAAACACTGAAGATGCATATAAGAAAGTTTCTAAAAAAGAAAAAGCGAAAATCAATGCAAATGTAGATTTAACAACTTCACAAAAGCAACAACAAATTGATAAACTTGTTCGCGATCGAATAACTCCAGAAGAATTAAATTCATTTTCTGATGAAGAGCTTGAAGTATTAGCTATTTTTCGTGAAATGTCTTCTGGGTATGCCTTATCTCCTCAAATTATTAAAAGTGATTCGGTAGGTCCGGAAGAATTTGCAAGAGTTTCAGAGAGGTTAGGAGATTTAAAAGGTGTCAATACAACAACGGATTGGGTTCGGGTACCAAAGTCTAATTTAGCAATTCTCGGACGGACAAGTACTCCAAAAGAAGGAATTCCTCGATCAAGTATTGATTATTTTATTGCAAGAGATTATACAAGAAATGATCGAGTTGGGAAAAGTTATATTGAGGAACAATATGAAGAAATTCTTCAAGGACAAAAATCAGTCGTAAAAAACATTACTGATGGAAAAGGAAGTGTAACGTCCACTGAAACTGTTTTTAAGGGAGAACCTGGGAAAGATTTGGTTTTAACGATTGATAGTGAAATCCAAGCTAAAATTGAAGATTTAGTTGAAACAAAGTTAATTGAAATGAAGCAAAAACAAGGTTCTAATTTATTGGATCGTGCATTTGTTGTGATAATGGATCCTTACTCTGGTGAAGTTTTATCGATGGTAGGAAAACAATTAAGGACAAATAGAGAAACTGGTAAACGAGAAATTTTAGATTATGCTTATGGAACATTCACATCAGCATATGAGATTGGTTCAACCATTAAACCTGCCACATTGTTAACTGGATATGACCAAGGCGTTATAACAATGGGTGAAACCTTAATCGATGAGCCAATAAAAATTGGTAAACAAGGTAAAATCAAAAGTTCGATTTTTAATCGCTCTTCAAGGATTCAAATGAATGATCTGCAAGCGATTGAACAATCTTCCAACGTTTACATGTTTAAAGTTGGTTTCAGGTTGGCGAATGCCGTTTATCAATATGAACAGAGTATGAGAGTAAATTATAATGATTTCGCGGCATTTAGTATTTTACGAAATTCGTATGCTCAATTTGGCCTTGGTGTTCGCACGGGAATTGATCTCCCTGGTGAAGTATCTGGGGTAACGGGAACAGGTAGACTCCCTGGTAATCTAATGGATTTAACCATTGGTCAATACGATACGTATACACCACTTCAAATGGTACAATACGTTTCAACCTTAGCCAACGGAGGCAATCGAGTAAAACCACATGTTGTGAAAGAAATAAGAGAACCTTCACTAGATGGAGTTACGATGGGACCGCTCGTAACAGAAATTGAACCGACAGTTTTGAATCGAATACAGAATTCACAAACTCAAATTGAACACATTAAAAAAGGGATGGCAAGCGTATATTTTGGTGACAGAGGTTCCGCAAGATACTACTTTGGTGATTTACCATTTCGAGCAGCCGGAAAAACAGGAACTGCACAAGCTGTACATTACAATCCTGAGACAAGGAAGAGTACAATTGCGATCAATTCAACTCATATTGGATTTGCCCCATTTGATAATCCTGAAATTGCCTATGCAGTGATGATTCCTTATTCTCCTTATTTTAACGGGGTGTATGAAAGTACAGGTACGATTCTAGCTCGAGAAGTAGTAGATGCCTATTTTGAAATTAAGCAAAAAAATGATGAGACGAATGAAGAACTTACAAAAACCATTCAAACGATCAAACCTGAATTTGTAAAAGAAGAGATAGAAGATGAAACGGAAGAAACAATTGAATAAAATTTTAGTTTTAAGCCATGATAATTTTAATATCATGGCTTTTTCTATTTACAATTTCTTTACATTAGCTTTATATGTCCTCAACATAGGACCTTTATAGTAGTGTTTGTAAGGCAAAAACAACCATTCTTAGGGGGAACTCGTCAGATGAAAAAATTAAAATTCGTTATGATGTCAACAATGATCGGATCAGCACTACTATTGGGTGCTTGTGGAAATGGTGACAGTAAAGATAATGGGGAAGAAAATTTATCTGGCTCAGTATCTGGTGACGGTTCATCAACAGTAGCGCCAATTACAGAAGCGTTAGTTGAAGAATATGCAGGAGTTCAACCAGATGTACAAGTAACTGCGGGTGTTTCAGGAACTGGTGGCGGTTTTGAAAAATTCATCGCTGGTGAAACTGATTTTTCAAATGCATCACGTCCCATTAAAGAAGAAGAAGCTGCGAAATTAAAAGAAGCTGGAATTGAATATACAGAGTTAGAAATAGCATATGATGGGTTGTCAATCGTCGTTAATACAGAAAACGATTGGGCTAAAGATTTAACAGTAGATGATTTAAAAAAATTATGGGTTGAGGATGGAACTACAAAGAAATGGTCAGATATTAATCCGGAATGGCCAGATGAAGAAGTTGTTTTTTACTCACCAGGTACAGATTCAGGAACATATGATTATTTCAATGAAGTCATCCTAGAAGATGAAGATATTGTTAAAGCAACAACTCTTTCTGAGGACGATAATGTTTTAGTACAAGGTGTAACGGGAGATAAATATGCCATTGGTTTCTTTGGTTATGCTTATTACCTTGCAAACAAAGATTCGATGAATGTTGTAACAATCGATGGAGTAGAACCAACGAATGAGACAATTGAATCTGGTGATTATTCACCATTATCTCGTCCACTGTTCGTTTATGTGAAAAACGATTCTGTAAAAGAAAACGAAGCAGTTTATGATTTCATGAAATTCACACTTGAAAATGCTGGTGATATGGCTGAAGCAGTTGGCTACGTTAGATCTCCTGAAGAGACTTACAAAGAAGATTTAAAAGCACTTGAAGGCTTAAAATAAAAATAATAGCAAGTAAGAGGCGAGTAGCAGCGGTGCTACTCTCTTCTCTTTTTGGGTAAAGGGGGATTTCATATGGCTACATCAGAACAAACTGAGAAATTATCGATTCAACAAATGATTGAAAAGCAAAGAGGCAAAAAAACAAAAAAACGAATTGAAAAGTCAATTCCTATTATATTATTTCTTATTGCATCGATTTCGGTGTTAACGACATTTGGAATTGTGTTTACACTCATTTTTGAAACAATTGAGTTCTTTGAACGCGTGCCTTTCTTAGAATTCATTTTTGGGAAAGAATGGCTTCCGTTTTCAAATAAGGAACCGCTATATGGAATTCTTCCTTTAATTGCGGGTACCTTAAAAGTAACAGCTATTGCAGTAGTTGTAGCGGTACCATTTGGACTTGCTTCGGCTGTTTATTTGAGTGAATATGCTAGTGATAACACTCGAAGAATCATTAAGCCTATTCTAGAAGTTCTTGCTGGTGTTCCAACAATTGTTTACGGTTTCTTTGCTTTAACCTTTGTGACGCCATTATTACAGCAATTCATACCGGACTTAAAAATATTCAATGCATTAAGCCCTGGTATTGTAGTTGGTATTATGATTTTACCAATGATTGCTTCTTTGTCTGAGGACGCAATGACATCTGTTCCGAATTCGATTCGTGATGGTGCATTAGCGCTAGGGGCTACTAAACTTGAAGTTGCTGTAAAAGTAGTATTACCAGCTGCACTATCAGGAATTATGGCATCTATTGTCTTAGCTGTATCAAGAGCAATAGGGGAAACAATGATTGTATCGTTAGCAGGTGGATCGACACCTCGGTTCGATTTAGACATGACAGATTCTATTCAAACCATGACAGCTTATATAGTTCAAGTTTCTACTGGAGATGCAGGATTTGGCACGACAATCTATTATTCTATTTACGCAGTTGGATTCACGTTATTCTTATTTACACTTCTCATGAACTGGTTAGCTCATGCTATCTCAAAACGGTTTAGGGAGGAATATTAATATGCGTCATATTGATCACAAAAATGTCGTTAAGCGTATGGGAAGCCGAATGCTTTTGAATAAGACATTTAAAACCATCTTTTTCATGGCTACATTATTTGCGCTTTTATCTTTAGCGATACTATTTTATCGAATTGTCAGCCAAGGAATTGGCTTTATATCCATAGATTTCTTTACTAACTTTGGTTCGCGTATACCTGAAAATGCAGGGATAGTTGCTGCATTAGTCGGATCCCTTTGGATGATGGCGGTAATCGCTCCTGTTTCTTTAATAATAGGAGTAGGCTCAGCCATTTATTTAGAAGAATATGCGAAGAAAAATAAACTAAATGATTTTATACGAATGAATATAGCAAACCTTGCAGGTGTTCCTTCAGTAGTATTCGGTCTTTTAGGTTTAACGATTTTTGTACGAGCACTACACTTAGGTAATAGTATCTTAGCCGCGGGATTTACAATGAGTTTGTTAATTTTGCCAGTAATTATCGTAGCATCGCAAGAAGCAATTCGTGCTGTTCCTAAGGAATTACGAGAGGCTTCATATGGTATGGGTGCGACGAAATGGCAAACAATTTCTAAAGTCGTATTGCCGTCAGCAATTCCAGGTATATTAACTGGAGGAATTTTAGCATTATCACGAGCAATAGGAGAGACTGCTCCCCTAGTTGTGATCGGGATTCCCGTTATTATCCAATTTCTACCGGATAACTTACTGAGTCAATTTACTGCATTGCCAATGCAAATTTTTGACTGGGCGAAAAGACCACAGGAAGCATTTCAAAGTGTAGCTGCTGCTGGAATAATCGTATTAATGATGTTTTTATTAATCATGAATTCAATTGCAGTAGTGATTCGTAATAAATTCCAAAAAAGGTATTAAGCCATAGCGGCATGGGAGGGTTTCAACATGGTTCAAGTAAACTTAAATAAACCACAACTTAAAGAAACAACTGATTTAAATCAAAATGTTAATATGAATAGTCTCGTTTATGACACAAAACAATTGAATTTATGGTACGGAAATCACCACGCTTTAAAAAATATTGACTTAGCGATTAAAGAAAACGAAGTAACTGCTATTATTGGACCATCAGGATGTGGGAAGTCAACATATATTAAAACGTTAAATCGTATGGTGGAATTAGTCCCATCTGTAAAGACATCTGGACAAATCATTTATCGAGATCGTAATATTTTCGATAGAGATTATAATGTAGAAGAGCTTCGTACAAGAGTAGGAATGGTTTTTCAAAAGCCGAATCCTTTTCCAAAGTCCATTTTCGACAACATTGCTTATGGACCAAGAATTCATGGTATCAAAAACAAGAAAACGTTAGAAGAAATAGTAGAAAAAAGCTTAAGAGGTGCAGCTATTTGGGATGAAGTAAAAGATCGCTTAAACGAAAACGCATACGGTCTTTCAGGTGGGCAACAACAACGGATTTGTATTGCGCGTGCTTTGGCAATCGAACCAGATGTCATTTTGATGGATGAGCCTACATCTGCTTTAGATCCAATCTCAACTTTAAAAGTAGAGGAATTAGTGCAAGAATTAAAAGAAAACTACTCAATCATTATCGTGACGCATAACATGCAACAAGCAGCTCGAATTTCAGATAAAACTGCATTTTTCTTAAACGGTGAAGTAATTGAATTTGACCAAACGGATACCATTTTTTCTACGCCTTCTGACAAACGTACAGAAGATTATATTTCAGGGCGATTTGGTTGATTAAGGAGGAGAATGAATAATGGTAGTAAGAGAGAAATTTGAAAATGATCTTCGTGGTGTTCAAGAACAGTTTATAGCACTTAGTAAGCTTTCCATCTCGACATTGGATAAATCAATTACAGCTCTTTTGAATCAAGACGTTGATATCGCCTTATCAATTATTCAAAATGACATGTATATTAATCGAATGGAAGAAGAAATTAATGATCGAGTGATTTTGTTACTAGCTAAGCAACAACCCGTAGCAACCGATCTACGTAGATTGATTGTTATGCTTAAAGCAGCTCATGATATGGAACGTGTAGGGGATTATGCGGTTAATATAGCTAAAGAGACAATTCGTATCGGGAAGTCAGAGTTTGTCTATCCAATACGCAATATCGAACAAATGAGAGATAAAACAATTGTTATGCTTGAACAAGTGATGCTAGCTTTCACTGAAGAAAATGTGGAGAAAGCGAGAGAAATCGCTGCTCTCGATGATCAGGTAGATAGTTTATATGGGGAAACAATCCAGCAATTATTAAGTGTTGGTGCAGAGCATCCTGATAAATTAAGTCAAATCACTCAATTATCATTTGTTTGTAGATACTTAGAGCGTTCAGCTGATCACGCAACAAATATCGCTGAGCAATTGTTCTACTTAGTAAAAGGTCGCCATTACGACTTGAACAATTAAGCAAAAGGCTTATCCAAATTATTATTGGATAAGCCTTTTATCATTATTTCGTTATAAGATTCGCTATTTCTGAAATTGTCATAGTTGAAGTAAGTTCATATGTACCAATTTGAATACCCTCTGACAACGATTTATCTTCTAGATATTGATCAAAATCTTTGCGGTTTTTAATAATATTCGTTTGTTCCAATATTGAGCTAACATCAGTTGATGTCATTCCTGAGCGAATAATAAGAACTGTTTTCACTTGATCAGAAGAAGGTTCATCAACCTCTTCAACTTGTTCATCTGTCTTATTTTCTTTAGATATAGCTTCTAAATCGAGCTGTATTTGAGCCAGTTGTTCTTTTGAAGTAGATAGCTCTGCTTGTAAAGACTTTAATTCTTCTGACTTAACTAACTCATATCCGTTAGGTGCAGTATTCCTAACGTCTTTAGAATTCGAAGTCGAAATAAATGTAAACAAAATACCAGCAGTAAATAATCCGATACCAAGACCTCTGATCATAGATGACATTAGCGTTTACCCCCAATTATCGAATGCACCTGTTCAATAGAAAGGGCTGATCGTTTACTAATTTCCTTATCATTATAACCTTGTTGATGAAGTGCGAGTACTTGGTTAACCAAAATTTCATGTATCGGCTTTTTTGGTGCTTTACTCGATTTTAAGCTAATTTTAGGATCAATCATCAGTTCTTCTTCTACAACTTTAAGTCGTCTTTTCAGTTGATTGATGTCTTGATAGTAATCAATTGATAAATCTTCAATTTCTTTTTCTAAGCGTTTCACTGGACTCTTCATTAATAAAGAAAGAACAATTAATACCACGCCTATAGCCATAATTAATATTTCTAGTGTCATAATTCTCACCTCAATTAACTTCTTTATTTTATTTTAGCATATTCACGAAGTTTTGAATGAAATGTTTAATTTCGCACTAGATTTTTTCAGTAGTTATGCTATAATAGGTTAGTCGTATAAATCATGCTCAAAAATGATAACTTGAATCCTGATTAAATGGGAGGGATAAAGATGCGCGTTAATATTACACTAGCTTGCACAGATTGCGGCGAGCGCAACTACATTTCTAAGAAAAACAAGCGTAACAACCCGGAACGTCTTGAAATGAAAAAGTATTGCTCACGTGAAAAGAAAATGACTGTTCACCGTGAAACAAAATAATAACATTTAACCAAAACCTCGAGAGGTTTTGGTTTTTTTCATGGAGGGTTTTAAAGTGGACAAAACAATTTTGCGCAAAGAAGTTTTAGCTATATTAAAAGAAATGGACTTACAAACATATAAGACTCGTTCTGCTCAAATCACACAAACTTTGCTGAATGAGGAACAAATCCTTCAATCAAAAATCATCGGCATTACCATTTCCTCATTCCCTGAAGTTGATACTTGGCACTTAATTGAACATCTTTGGTCACTTGGCATTCGTGTAGGAGTGCCAAAATGTCATGCTAAAACAAGAGATATGCAATTTTTCGAAATTACTTCGTTCGATCAATTAGAAAATGTCTATATGAATTTACATGAACCGAAACCAGAAATTACGAATAAAATAAATGTGGAAGACATATCTTACCTTATTGTTCCTGGTGTTGTTTTTGATTCTTTAGGATATAGAGTTGGTTTTGGCGGTGGTTATTATGATCGCTTCTTACAGAAATATAAAGGTCCAACGATATCATTAGCATTTGATGAACAAGTGATTCCCTCAGTGCCAAAAGAACGTCATGATTTGCCTGTGGGCATTATTCTAACAGATCAAAATAAATTTGTATGTCATTCTCAAAGAGGTATGTCATGAAGAACTTATACGATGTAATGCAATTGCTGAAAAAATATGGGACATATATTTATACGAAAGATCGACTTTCAGATGCCATGTTAATGGAAGATGAAGTTCGAGAATTATATAATGCCGGTGTTTTGGATTTGAAAGATTTTCAAATGGCCATTCTAATCCTTAGACAGGAAGCGGCGAAGCATAAATAACCATTTAAATACGAGGAATTGATAATCTTTCTGGTTATCATTTTTTTTTGGAATAAATGCATTTTCGAGAAATTATAAATAAACATAAAAAATTTGTAACTTTTTTATGTTTTAGCCGTCTAATAAAGGGTATGTGATATGTTGAGACATTTGTATATGATAACTCATGCATATGAACTGTAAGTTGCGATATTGTAAAAAAAGCATTAAGATATAATAATGTTCTCTCGAATATCTTACTAAAGATAAGGGAGATTAGAGGAGGATGTTGAATGAAGACCTTTAATTGGCCAAAACATTCGATTCTGGCAATTGCCATAGTATTGACATGGATAAAAACATATGTTGTTTATCATATAAGTTTTGACATGAAAATTGAAAATGTTATGCAACAATTAATATTGTTTTTGAATCCACTTAGTTTTCTATTGTTTATTTATGGAGTTTCACTTTTCTTTAAATCCGTGAAAGCTAGAAATCGATATTTATTAATTACCAGCAGCGTCCTCGCAGTTATTTTATATGCGAACGTAGCTTTCTATCGTTTCTTTAGCGATTTCATCACGCTGCCGGTATTATTTCAAACGAGCAACTTTGGTGATTTAGGAGCTTCTGCTGCAGAAAGTATTTTCTTTACAGATATATTCTATTTTGCAGATATTGTGATCCTTTTCATCGTTATGAAATTTATCATGGTCGAAAAAGACTCTGGGGTTATTAAACCTGCTATTCGCAAAGCTTACTTTGTTTTAGCAGCAGCAGTGTTGTTTTTAAATTTGGGATTATCTGAAACAGAACGACCACAACTTTTGACACGTAGTTTTGATCGTGAGTTATTAGTTAAAAATATTGGCACATATAATTACCATATCTATGATATTTATATTCAGTCAAAATCTCATGCTCAACGAGCTTTAGCTGATGGTAGTGAACTTGTAGAAGTAAATAACTTTGTTCGTTCTAATCAAGCAGAACCTGATGTGGAAGTTTTCGGATTAGCTGAAGGTAAAAACTTGATTGTTGTCTCACTTGAATCACTTCAAACATTTGTGATGAATGAAGAAATGAACGGTCAAATTATTACACCATTCTTAAATAAATTATCTAGCGATAAAGATACATTCTACTTCCCAAACTTTTATCATCAAACGGGATTAGGTAAAACTTCCGATTCTGAATTCCTAGTTGAAAATGGATTATATCCATTAGGCGGTGGAGCTGTATTCTTTACTCACAGTGGGAATACGTATAACTCTATGGCTGAAAGACTAGGAGACAACGGTTATTTTACGAATGTTATGCATGCTAATAATAAGAGTTTCTGGAATCGTGACATGATGTATAATGCTTTAAATGTTGATAAGTTTTACGATGTTGATAGCTACACAGTTGAAGATGGCGATGCTGTAAACTGGGGATTAAAAGATATTCCTTTCTTTGAGCAATCTGTCGATCATATGACAGAAATGCCACAACCTTTCTACTCTCGTTTAATCACTTTAACGAATCATTATCCTTTCCATTTAGATGAACCAGATCAATTCATTCCGGAGTACGATTCCAATTCAGGAACATTAAATCGTTATTTCCAGACTGCACGTTATATGGATGAATCGGTTAAACTCTTGTTTGAAGATCTAAAAGAAAAAGGACTTTACGAAAATTCAATTATCGTTATGTATGGAGATCACTATGGTATCTCTGAAAATCATAATGATGCAATGGCACAATATTTAGGGAAAGAAATTACTCCTTTTGAAAGTGCTCAATTGCAGCGCGTACCTTTCTTCATTCACGTCCCTGGATCTGATAAAGGTCAAGTGGTTGAAGAAGTATCTGGACAGATTGATATTCGTCCAACATTATTACATTTGCTGGGTATTGAAACAAGTAAAGATATGCAACTTGGTGCAGATGTTTTCTCTGAAGATCACGAAGAATTTGTCGTGTTTAGAGATGGCCGTTTTGTAACTAAAGACTTTGTTTTTGCTGGGAATACTTGCTATGAGAAAGAAACAGGTTTAGCAACTGATGCAGCGTCTTGTGCTCCTTATACAGAGCGCGCAGCTGAAGAATTAGGCTATTCAGATCAAATTGTCAATGGTGATTTACTCAGATTTTACGATGTGAAAACGGGTAATTTATTAATTGATGAAGCGACTCGATCGAAGTGAAAATTTAAACCGTTTGTGATGAGCAGAGTAATGCTTGTTACAAACGGCTTTTTTATTATGTCAGGGAATCTATTGAGATTTCTACTATATACAGACATTCATTTATTTCCTTACTCTACCCGTAAATACTCTAGCGAAATAAATATGCAATTACATGAAACAAAATATGATTTTAAACGTACTACTTTATTAGAGGAGGTGTTCTATTTGAAACGGTTGATAATAATTTTAGTGGCAATTCTGTTCATATTTGGATGTAAAAAAGATGAATCTAATGTGATTGTTTCGACGGAACTACCTCCGGTAGAACGTTCTGAAAGTTCAAATGAAGTCAAAGATGTAAAGATCCCTTCCCCATACTTTGCGAGAAGTGAAGAGTTCGACCGTGTCATTGGTTGGATTTCTGAAACAGAAATCATGTTTTTGGAGAAAAATGTGGAAGGGTTTCATGTTTATACATACGATATAAATTCCAATATAAAGACTCATCATGCAACTGTTGAATTGCCAATAAATGATGTCATGATTCATCCTTCCAAATCTCATTTTACTTTACTCATGTCAGAAAATTCCCTTCAAGCAATAATTGCGATATATGAAATGGGTGGTACTAAGGTAGATGAATTAACTATAGAGTCTTCTGAAATTGTATTTGAGTGGCATCCATCTCAAGTTGAATTGATGACAGTAACTGCTTTTTATGAAGATTGGACGTTCGATACTTTTATGTACTCGAGTAAAACTCAAATATTGGAATTAATTTCATCTACTCAGCCGTTTTTAGAATGGGCTTCGTCTAATGAATTAGTAGGTGTGGAGTGGAAGGAAAATGATGCATTATCTGGAGGTTCACTAACAAAAATTTCTATATCAGAGGGTTCTATTTCTAAGTCTAGGGAGAGTAACTATATATTTGTTGATTACTTTGAAGATTTATCATTAACAGTTCAAATTGATCAAGAAAGGGAACTATTTATTTACAAACTTTATGATTTGAAAAATAAAACGGAGAAGATATTTGAAACTCCTGCAATCAGTAATTATTCACAGTGGTTTATTCCGGAAATTATTTGGACAAATCAAGAATCATTTTTAACTTATATTTCACCTAATTCAGGTCTCTTAGATGTAAATCAGAGTCGATTAAAACTCATGGAATTTAGTTTTAAACCCGAAAACGATCGCGTTGAATTTGATGAAGGGTATGTTCAATTGATTTGCTCGCCTAATGGGGAGTACTGTTTAAAAGGTGAAGATTTGTTTACAATAAGTAATTTGCACAGTGGGCAAGAACTGAAATGGATGGAATATATTACGGAATGAAAAAAGCTGACGAATTAAATCGTCAGCTTTTTCGTATTGATTAATGTAGTGATGGTGGATAGCCATGTTCTATAATTGTCATTACAGTGAACCAAGCGAAAATAGCAAAGGTTGCCACATTAAAGACTACACCTAAAAGGTTTTTCTCTTTAATAGCTTGAACGGTTCCTACTGCACCGAGAATTGCCACAAGGCCAAAAATAACCATTAATAAGTTCATTAAGGACACTCCTTTTGACATTAGAAAATGAATGTCGAATACACGTTTCATGTACCATTATATGTTTTATTCAAGCATTTGTCGAGGATAAAAAGTGAACGTTCTTTGAACGTGTATGTTTTCCTTGGCCGCTATCTGATACAATACACGAGAGGTGATTTCATGTTAAATATACGTACCTATCCACTTGGACCATTACAAACGAATTGTTATGTAGTTTCAAATAAGGATAAAGAATGTTTAGTATTTGATCCAGGTGAAGAAGGATTAAAATTAATCAAAGAATTGAAGAAAATGCAGCTAAAACCATTAGCGATTGTTTTAACACATGCTCATTTTGATCATATAGGTGCAGTGGATGCTGTTAGAGATGAATTTAAAATTCCTGTTTATATTCATCACGCAGAAAATGATTGGTTAACGAACCCTCTTAAAAATGGTTCGGCAAGATTTAATGAGCTGCCTAATATATCTGGAAGACCTGCCGATATCTTAATTGATGAAGAATCTACGCTTGAAATCGGTACTTTCTCTTTTCAAGTGATTCATACTCCTGGACATTCTCCAGGTAGTTTAACATTTTGGTTTAAACATGATGAATTTGCAATCGTTGGAGATACTTTATTCCAAGGGAGTATAGGACGGACTGATCTTCCTAATGGATTTGAAAAGGTATTAATGAAATCGATTCATGAAAAAATATTGACACTTCCTGAACAGACAGTGTGTTATCCTGGTCACGGCTACCCAACTACACCAGAAGAGGAAATGAATCATAACCCATTTTTGAACGGTTTTTAACAAAATAAAACAGCTTGCATCACAAGATGCAAGCTGTTTTTGTGTTTTTGATTAATGTCCTGCTCCTGGTACGTGGATAAACGTTGTATAGTACGTAAAGCCTGCAAAGAAGATTGTTAAGTAAGCTCCGAAAATATAGATATACATACGTTCTGTAAGGTTCAAGAACCCTAGAAGAAGGAATAAACCAGTGTTCGCTAACATTAATAAAGAAGCTTCTGTCATATCACCTAAATGAAACATAACTGCAAAAATACCTGTCCAGAAACCCATAACTTTATACATATTGTTCATGAGTAGTCCCTCCTTTAAAAAACCATACAATAATCTCTTACTTATTATAAATGATTCTAATTGAAAATGTAAACTCTAGATTGCCTACAGATTGTGACAAACAAGTGTAGAGTGAAAATTTTTAATCTAATCTGAATGAATTTGCTTAAATTGGCTGAGTAATTGAGTTTCATGAAAATGATTCAAGCCATAATAATATGGCTTATACAAATTATTAAACAAAGGACAAAATTTTTTCAAAAATACTAATTAATTAACGTGACAAAACATATACAAATGTTGTACATTATGTATAACGTAAAATAATGAAATGGAGGAATTAGAAATGAATCCCGTTACATTCTTTACTTATCCATCATGTACCTCTTGTCGTAAAACAAAGAAATGGTTAGTTGCGAATAATGTGGAATTTAAAGAAAGACATCTATTCCGTCAAACTCCAACTGCTGAAGAATTATATTCTTTGTTATCATTAACAACAGAAGGACTCAATGAAATATTAGCTACGAGAAGTCAGTCATTTAAAGACTTAAATGTAGAAATAGAAGATCTTCCACTTTCTCAAGTTGTAGAATTGATTATTCAAAATCCAAAATTATTGAGACGTCCAATTATTTCAAATGGAAAACGCTTAGTAGTGGGGTATCAACCGGAACATTTAAAAAGCTTTATAAGCAAAATTAAATTTTCTGAAGCTGTTTAATAGGTAAAATTAAAATTTCCTGCCATAAAAGGTAGGAAATTTTTATTTTAAGGGAAAAGCTTCCATTTAAACCGAGCTGCAAGTATAATTCTCTCAACAGGCGAAGAGCGGTCATCGGCTGTTTTGGATGATTGGTAAGAATATGGTAATTGAGGTTAATATTATCGAACAAAAATGTCTCAAGTTGTTAACACGAGGACTTTTGGCCAATGCCACTGATATACATCTTGTTCCTAATCCCGATATGTATACGATTTATTTTAGACATCATTCAAATTTGATTCCTGCAGGTAAGCTTCACCTGGACATTGGAGATCGAATTATTTCATACTTCAAATTTTTATCCTCTCTCGATATTAGTGAAAAACGTAAACCTCAAAGTGGTTCTTTCGAACAAAATATTTCCGATAAAAAATGTTCTTTTAGAGTTTCAACACTCCCAACGATTCAAAACAAAGAAAGTCTTGTCATTCGTATGCAACTACACGACAATACAAGACCCTTACATGAATTAATGTTAGAACCAGCAGACGCAATTGTCTTTCAAAATCTTATGAAGGGAAAACAAGGATTAATTTGTCTAACTGGTCCTACTGGTTGTGGTAAAACGACCACCATGTATGCATTGACGAGTTATAGTTCACATCAATTAAATCGGCATGTAATTTCGCTTGAAGATCCAGTCGAAAATAATCTGTCTCATTTACTTCAAATCCAAGTAAATGAACGATCAGGTGTGACCTATTCAGCTGGATTAAGAGCCATTTTAAGGCATTCCCCCGATGTCATTATGATAGGTGAAATTCGTGATATTGAAACAGCACGTGCAGCAATACAAGCTGCCTTAACAGGACACTTGGTCTTAACAACTGTCCATTCCAAAAATACGGTAGGTTGTCTATTTAGATTAATGGATTTAGGGATAACCATTGATGAATTACAACAAGCACTTATTTGTGTATCTTCTCAACAATTACTCACAAGTTTTGAGGTGCAGAAAGATGGGGAGCGGGAGGCGAGTCGAGGCTCTCTATATGAAATATTGCATGGTGAAACACTTAATCAAGCAATGACAACGATTAAAGCCGGTGGAATTTTTATTATGCCTCCTCATTTAACTCTTGGAGCAAAAATAGAGAAAGCTTTTATAAGTGGTGAATTTCAGATTGGCGGATTTGAATATGGCTAAACAAGATCAAATTCCTAAAAAACTTCAAAGTCAGTTTTTATTGAGATTGTCTAACTTAATAGATGAGGGCTATTCCTTTCATTCATCCCTATTAATGTTGCTGCCATATCATGTTAAATATGAGCACGAAGTCTGTAGCAAGATAGATGAAACCTTAAGAAATGGAAACGGAGTTGTTGAGATATTTATAATATTAGGTATTTCTGTAGATTATCTCCTTCCAATTGAAATGGCTGAATCTCATGGTAGGTTAAATATCGCTATAGGAACACTTCAAAGGCATATTTCGATGAAAGAACGTGCCAAGGAGAGTTTAAAGAAAATCATGATGTACCCATTATTTTTATTCACTATTCTTGGTGGATTATTTATAGCTTTTAGAACATATTTTCTCCCAAATATGAAGACTCTGGTGGCTTCAAGGCAGTCAGCCGATCAAGATGAAATATTGAATTGGACAAGCATATTACTGCACGTACCCGATATGTTAATTTCAATAACCATAGGGGTGTTCTTTTTATATTTTCTATTTCATCAATGGTTAAAAAGAAAATCATTTGACTTTCAATTAAACTCACTTAATAAAATACCTTATTTTTCAAGTTGGATGAAGTTATTTTGGACAAGATCATTTGCGCAAGAATTAGGTACGCTATTAGCCAGTGGTATTTCTCTACTAAAAGCTTTAGACCTTTTAAGAACTCAAACAAATCAGCCCTTTTTACAAGTGATTAGCATGCAAATATACCAACAAATCAGCCTTGGCGAAAGTGTTGAAAAAGCCGTAACAATTGCTGGTTGTTTCTTAAAAGAGTTTCCAACTTATATTTCCCATGGAGAAGCGAGTGGGCATTTAGCAAAGGAATTATTAATATTTAGTGACCTACTAACAGAACAAATTGAAAATAGGGTAACAAATAATTTGGCGTTTGTTCAACCGATTCTATTTGGAATATTAGCAGTTTGTATATTAGGCGCATACTTATCAATTTTACTTCCTGTTTACGGAATGATCGACTTTATTTAGGAGGAACATATGAAAAAACTCAGAAATCAGTTTGGATTTACCTTAATCGAGATGATGGTTGTATTATTAATCATTTCTGTGCTCATTTTAATCGCTATTCCAAATGTAACAAAGCATTCTACGACAATTGATCAGAAAGGTTGTCAAGCATATGTAAAAATGGTTCAGGGACAAGTAGAAGCATACCGGATGGAGTTGAATGGAGTTCCTACAGTGCAAAATTTGGTTGATACAGAGTATTTAAATGCTGATCAAATCACTTGTCCTGATGGGAGTACTCTATCAATTGACTCCTATGGTGTAGTTAGTTCAAATGATGTAATTGAATAGTCGTGGATACACTCTCCTTGAAGTTTTGCTCGTTCTGAGTATTGTAGGAACAATCACAATGAGTGTGATCTTTATGAGTAATTCTTATTATGAAAAAAAAGCTTTTTCTTTGTTTATGAATCAATTTAAGTTGGATATTTACCATATGCAAAATTATTCAATCGTTAATAAAACACAAACAGAACTTGTATTTGGAAATAAGGGAACTACTTATACTACTAGAAAATCTTATTTTGAACCTATTGTTCATAGAAGTTTGCCTAAAGGAATCAAACTCTCAACCAAAAGTACGTTAAAAAGTATTGCATTTAACCCAAATGGTTCAATTGTAAATTTTGGTACATTAACATTTGATACAGCAGATTCTATAAAAATCATGAGAATATATATTGGAAAAGGAAAGATGACTGTTGAGGAATGAAAAAGGATTTTCTTTTGCGGAAGCAATTTTGACTTTGACTGTAGTGATGGTGATATTTGGCTCGTTGCTACCTCTCAGTTATCGAATGCTCGCTAAGTTACACGATCAAAAGATTGATGTTCATTTAGCCTATACTTCACATCAAGCTGCTATAGAACGTGGAAAAGGAATTCTATCTGGAAACCGAGTTATGGATAATGTGAATTACTCATGGACATGGAAAGAGAAATTGCTTTGCATTGATTACACAAATACAGAAATTAGTTATCAATCATGCGAAAATTATTAACTAGCAATGGGTATACCTTCGTCGATGCTTTGGTTCAAATAATGCTATTCTTACTTTTTTCAAATTTGATTTTCTTTTACTTTGAATGGCTTAAAAATTCCGAGAAATATTTGACTTATACAGAAGAAATGGAATTTGAGTTGTTTACATTAGATATTTTACCGTATTTAAAAAATTTACAATATGTAGAGGAACAATCAAATAGTGTTGGAATACGATTTCGACAGTTTGAAGAAGAATTTGATATTGAGTTTACAGGAAATTTAATCCGTAAACAAAAAAATAGATTAGGTCATGAACCTATGTTGTTACATATTACGAAGAGTCAGTTTCAACTAAATGGTACAAAGTTAAAGATAGCTGTTGAATTTGAAAGTGGACTCAAGAAGGAACGTGTTTATGAACTTTCATTTGTTGAGGAATGAAAAAGGAATTCTTTTACCTGCAGCATTGATTTTACTATTTGTGATCAGTGGATTACTGATTGTTTTTGTTGGGGCTTATGTAACACAAATGGGTATTTATGAAATGTTGGAAAGTCGCTATATATCTGCTACGATAGTACAAATGGAAAATCAAGAATAAAATAATTCGATGATCCGTAATAAGCGGGGTATAGTATGAGGAAAATTTATTTAGTCGGTTTCATGGGTAGTGGGAAGAGTGCGATCGGTAGAAGGTTAAGTTTTTTGTTGAAAATTCCCTACTATGATATGGATCAAGAAATTGTGAAAAAAGTAGGGATGTCTATTCCAGATATTTTCAGGGAATATGGGGAGCCGTTCTTTAGGGAGCAAGAGAGAGCGTTCTTAAAAACATTTCGAGATGAGTGGTGTATTGTTTCAACTGGCGGTGGGGTTGCAATTGATGCATTGAATAGGCGAATCATGAGGCAAACGGGTTTAGTTCTATTTCTGGATGCAACGTTTCCTGACATTTGGAAACGGATTCACAAAGATGTTAATAGACCCCTGGTACAAGCGTCTACTAAAGAGGAGTTAGAATCACTTTATACTTATAGAAAGCGTTTCTATAAATCTGTTGCCCATATAACAATTAGAACTGAAGGACGTTCATTGAGACAAATAACTGAATATGCTGCTTTTCAAGTGAACAGGCTGAAAAGCGAATAAATATCGATAATAGTAGATTATTGTTCGTGAATGACAGTGGTAGCAAAAAAGATTGCGCTTTCCTTGTGTTCAATGTTAGGATATAGACAAAGCGGTAAAAGCTTTGTGTACATTGAATTTTTTATATTCCAAAACAGTTGTTTTGGGGCGGATGAGTATACGGGGAGAGAACGCAAATAGCGTCGCCGAAGGAGCAAGTTAAATAACGAATCTCTCAGGCAAAAAGACTCGTATAGGACGCATCTCTGGAGAATGCTATATCTATAGATAGCTACCAAAGAGGAAAGCCGATTTCAGGTAAACTTTCAGGTACCAGGACAGAGAATCCCTTTAATAAGGGGATTCTCTGTCCTTTTTTGTACGGATTAGGAAACATTAGTTTACAGAATTCAGCATTAGTGAAAATTAGCTGGAATCCTTTTTTGTACTAGTTTTTCTAGTATTGATACGAGAATGTAAGGTTAGGAAAATCAATAATTAAAACAACATCTTGTGCGATATACATGTATTCTTTGTTTTTTGATTATTGTGTTAAAAAAGGAGGAAATGAAAATGTCAGAGCAATTACAACGTACTCCCTTGTTTGACGTATATGCATCATATGGTGGGAAAACAATTGATTTTGGTGGCTGGGAGTTACCAGTACAATTTTCTAGCATTAAATTAGAACATGAAGCGGTTCGTACCAAAGCGGGATTATTTGATGTATCTCATATGGGTGAAATCATTGTAAAAGGTGAAGATAGTTTGACTTATTTACAGCGCATATTAACAAATGATTTGTCAAAGCTTCAAGATGGACAAGCGATGTATTCTGCGATGTGTTATGAAGATGGTGGTACAGTAGACGATTTATTAGTTTATAAAATTGCTCAGCATCATTACCTTTTGGTCGTTAATGCTTCTAACATCGAGAAAGACTTTGAATGGATGAAAGGCTTCTTATTCGGTGATTTAGCAGTTTCGAACATGTCTGATTCTTATGGTCAAATAGCATTTCAAGGACCTTTAGCGGAAACTGTTTTACAAAGATTAACGAGAGAAGACCTTTCAGAAATAACGTTTTTTAAATTTAAAACACAAGTGAAAATAGGCGAATATGAATACCTAGTTTCTAGAACTGGTTATACAGGTGAAGATGGCTTTGAAATCTACGGAGATCCGCAAGAAGTTAAAGCTTTATGGCACGAAATTTTAAGAGAAGGTAAGGATAAGGGCGTTTTACCATGTGGTTTAGGTGCACGTGATACATTACGGTTTGAAGCTTGTTTAGCGTTGTATGGCCAAGAACTTACAAAAGATATTTCTCCACTTGAAGCTGGCATAGGCTTTGCTGTGAAACTGAAGAAAGAAGATGACTTTATTGGACAGAAAGCACTTGTCCAACAAAAAGAATCCGGCATACCTCGTAAATTAGTGGGACTTGAAATGATTGATAAAGGAATTCCTCGTACTGGTTATCCAGTATTTATTAATAATGAAAAAATCGGTGAGATTACAACCGGTACACAGTCACCAACTTTAAAGAAAAATATTGGTTTAGGTTTAATCGATCGAAAATTCAGCGATCTTGGAACAGAAGTAGAAGTTGAGATTCGTGGAAAGCGTTTAAAAGCAGTAACAGTTGCGACACCATTTTATAAACGACAAAAATAATTGTTGGAAAGAGGTTGTGCCCGAATGAAACATCGTTACTTACCAATGACAGAGCAAGACCAAAAAGATATGTTAGATACAATTGGAGTTTCTTCTATAGATGAGTTATTTTCAGATATACCTGAAAAAGTAAGGTTTAAAGGTCAATATAATATCAAAGCAGCTAAATCTGAATCATCTCTACTAAAAGAACTTTCTCAAATGGCTGCCAAAAATGCCGATAACAAGACGTATGCTTCTTTTTTAGGCGCAGGTGTTTACGATCATTATAAACCGATTATTGTAGATCACGTTATTTCACGTTCGGAATTTTATACGGCATATACGCCTTACCAACCGGAAATTTCACAAGGTGAACTTCAAGCGATTTTTGAATTTCAAACAATGATTTGTGAGTTGACGGGAATGGATTTAGCCAACTCTTCCATGTATGATGGTGGTACAGCTTTGGCTGAAGCGGGAATGCTAGCAGCTGGTCATACAAAGCGTAAAAAGCTATTGATTTCAGGTGCAGTTAATCCAGAATCTCAAGACGTAGTACGTATGTATGCTTTAGGACAATCGATTGAAGTCGTTCAAATTCCAACTAAAGATGGCGTTACAGATCTTGATGCACTTATCGAGTTAATTGATGATAATACAGCAGCTGTGCTTGTTCAATATCCGAACTTTTATGGTCAAGTTGAGGATTTACGTAAAGTTGAAACAATAACTCACGAAGCGAAAGCCTTAATGGTGGTTTCTTCTAATCCACTGGCACTTGGTATTTTAACTTCACCAGGTAAACTTGGAGCTGACATTGTAGTCGGTGACGCTCAACCATTTGGAATCTCTGAATCATTTGGGGGTCCACATTGTGGTTATTTTGCTGTTACTACGAAGTTAATGCGTAAAGTTCCAGGACGTTTAGTTGGTGAAACGACAGATGAAGTTGGACGTAGAGGATTTGTCTTAACATTACAAGCTCGTGAACAACATATTCGTCGTGATAAAGCAACTTCCAACATATGTTCTAACCAAGCACTTAATGCATTAGCAGCTTCTGTAGCAATGACTGCTCTTGGTAAAAAAGGTGTTCAAGAAATTGCAACTCAAAATATTTTAAAAACGAATTATGCTAAAAAAGCTTTCGAAGCTCAGGGGTTTGAAGTTGTATATCAAGGTCCTCATTTCAATGAAATCGTTGTTAAAGCAGATACCGATATCACTGTTCTAACAAAAGAACTGTTGAAAAAGGGTATTATCGGTGGATTTGACTTAGGTAAAGTTGATGATAAGTTAGCAGGACATGTATTAATCGCTGTTACTGAACAACGTACAAAAGAAGAAATCGATGCGCTTGTGCAAGAAATGGGGTCTTTCCGTGCATAAAGATAATCAACCACTAATTTTTGAAATTACAAAAGAGGGACGCGTAGGATATAGCTTACCTGAACTTGATATACCAGAAGTTGACTTAACTTCATTATTACCTGACGGCTTATTACGCGAAGAGCTTGCTGAACTTCCCGAAGTATCTGAACTAGATATTATGCGTCATTATACAGCTCTTTCAAAAAGGAATCATGGGGTAGATTCAGGATTTTATCCTTTAGGTTCATGTACGATGAAATACAATCCGAAAATCAATGAGTCAGTTGCTCGATTCCCAGGCTTTGCAAATATTCATCCATTACAAGATGAAGAAACGGTGCAAGGTGCTATGGAGTTAATGTATGACCTACAAGAACATTTAATTGAAATTACTGGGATGGATGAAGTTACACTTCAACCTGCTGCTGGTGCTCATGGAGAATGGACGGCTTTAATGATGATTCGTGCTTTCCATGAAGCGAATGGAGATACTCAGCGTACAAAAGTAATCGTGCCTGACTCTGCACATGGAACAAATCCAGCCTCAGCTACTGTTGCTGGTTTTGATACAATCACAGTAAAATCAGATGAAAACGGCTTAGTGGATTTAGAAGATTTAAAACGTGTGGTAGGAGATGATACCGCTGCATTAATGTTAACTAATCCAAATACACTAGGATTATTTGAAGAAAACATTTTAGAAATGGCTTCTATTATCCATGGTGTTGGCGGAAAGTTGTATTATGACGGAGCAAATTTAAACGCAGTTATGTCTAAAGCACGCCCTGGAGATATGGGCTTTGACTGCGTACATTTGAACTTGCATAAAACATTTACAGGTCCACATGGTGGTGGCGGCCCAGGTTCTGGTCCAGTTGGAGTAAAAAAAGATTTAATCCCGTTCTTACCAAAACCAGTTCTTGTGAAAACTGAAGAAGGATATGAGTTCGATTACAATAGACCGAAATCAATTGGACGTGTTAAACCCTTCTATGGCAACTTTGGAATCAATGTACGTGCATACACGTATATTCGTTCAATGGGTCCAGATGGCTTGAAAGCAATTACTGAATATGCAGTTTTAAATGCGAATTACATGATGCGTAGACTTCAGCCTCATTTTGACTTACCTTATGATCGTCATTGTAAACACGAATTTGTGTTAAGTGGTCGACGTCAAAAGAAACTGGGTGTTCGTACACTTGATATGGCAAAAAGATTGCTTGATTTCGGCTATCATCCACCAACCATTTACTTCCCATTAAACGTGGAAGAGGCTATGATGATTGAACCAACTGAAACTGAGTCAAAAGAAACGTTGGATGCATTTATCGATGCGATGATTCAAATTGCAAAAGAAGTTGAAGAAACACCAGAAATTGTTCAGCAAGCGCCTCATACAACGGTTATTAAACGTTTAGATGAGACGAAAGCTGCTCGTACACCTGTGTTACGTTATAAAAAAGATTAAAAACAAAAAGAGAGCTCTAATATGAGCTCTCCCTAAACTGTAAACAAACTCGTGAAAGATAGTTTGTTTACAGTTTTTTTATGAAATAAATGGCAGGTATCCGTTAGCTCGTGACAAGTTATGCAACTGGTGACGTTCAATAATTTCATTTCTTTTTGTTGCGACTAGTCGTTAGTAATTTAATCAGTAAGGAACCCCACACTAAAATGAATTGCATTGGCGTTTGCTTGTACTTTTAAAGTCCAAAATGAAAAACGTTCCATCGCAATCCTTGCTTAGACATTAGAAGTTATGAAAAAAAGGATTATCTCTAAGTCGTTAATCGACTTTTGAGATAACCCCTTGAGCGTTTTTATTTTGCTTTGATCTTACCAGTCCATTGACGGAAGCCGCCTTGTAACTGATAAATTTGGTTGTATCCTTTTTTCTTTAAGAACAAAGCAGTTCGTGCACTTCTTGCACTGTTTTGGCAATATAAGTAAACTGGTTTATCAGTGCGAATCTCTTTGTATCGTTGACGCATTTGTGAGGAAGGAATATTACGTGCTCCTAAAATATGACCACCGTCATATTCTTTTGGTTCACGAACATCCACTAGTTGAGCTTTTCGATAACCTTCGATAAACTGCTCTTGTGTTAAACCAGAAACAGCTTTCTTTAAACGAAATGAAGAAACTAAAAAATAAACAATTAAACCGACTAAACCGGCTGCGATAATATACAAGTATTCCACGAATAGTTCCCCTCTCTCTCTAATTTATATTATAAAAGAAAGTATAGCCACAATTCAATGTGTTTGTTAATATGTATTTCATTGTAAGGAGGAATCGTGATGTCAAAACCAACTTGGTATTTTATTAATTCTGGAGCATGTAGCCCTTCATTCAATATGGCACTTGATGAAGCATTGCTAGACTGGCACAGTGCTGGTGAAATTCCTCCAGTTGTCCGATTTTATGAATGGAACCCTGCCACTTTATCGATTGGGTATTTCCAAAATGTTGAGAAAGAAATTGATTTAGAGCAACTAAAAGCACATAATCTTGGATTTGTGAGAAGACCAACCGGTGGTCGAGGAGTTCTACATGAGCATGAGTTAACTTATAGCATCATTGTCAGTGAAGACTATCCAAATATGCCTGCAACTGTAACGGAGGCATATCGTGTGTTAAGCGAAGGTTTATTAATCGGTTTTCAAAAACTTGGTTTAGATGCATACTTTTCTGTACCAGATACGGATGAAAAGAAAAGTGCACTAAAAAACCCTAAAAGCGCTGTATGCTTTGATGCACCTTCTTGGTATGAATTAGTGGTAGAAGGAAAAAAAGTTGCTGGTAGCGCACAAACGCGACAAAAGGGAGTCATTTTACAACATGGTGCGATTTTGTTGGATCTTGATGCGGATAAACTCGTTTCATTGTTTAAATATCCTTCTGAACAAGTAAAAGAAAGAATCCGAAAAAGTTTACCCGAGAAAGCTGTCGCAATTAATCGGTTAAGAGAAAAACCAGCAAATATGGAAGAATGTATTCAGGCATTTAAACAAGGTTTTGAAGATGGCTTACTTATTCATTTTGAAGAATTTACTTTATCAGATGTTCAAATTAAATATGTAAAATCACTTGAAGCTAGTCGTTATGCTAATGACGAGTGGACTTATCGAAAATAATGGGTAAAAAGAATTATTTTAAAGAATAAAATGAAACTATTATCCTATAGACGTTGGGTATGTATGTTCGATGATCACTCTTAATCATTTGAATAAAACATCCATATATAGTATCTTAATAAATATCGAATACACTATATATTGTGTTTGCGTTGTTTAATGTTTAGAGGAGGAATTTAAATGGTCATTGTAAAAAAACAAAACAAATTTTCAGTAAATGTTGAAACTTTAAATCAAGATATTGCTGCATTTCCACAGGTTCACCCGATAAGTAGTGATATGAAAATAACACATAAGGGTGTTTCAAGGTTAGTGATGATCGATCGTTATTCCTTTAAAGATACGAAAAAGCAAACGCTAAAAGTTGGAGATTTTGTCGTATTAACCGTTAAAGAAGACCCGAAATTTCCAGCACGAGGCCTCGGGTATATCGTTTCAATTGATAAAGAATCAAACAAAGCAGAAGTAATGATTGAACAAGATTACCGTAGCGCTATAGATGATGCAGAAGAACAAGCTACAGGAATTGTTAAACGTTCAATTCATGTCATAGAAAAACCACTTGAAGTTTTTTATGAACAAATTGCCATGCGAAATGCTACTGGTTTGGCTTCAGTAGAAACGACTCAAGAGAAAAAGATAGAGTGGTTTAATAAATTTTATAAACAGTTGGTCGAATTGAAATTCATACCAGCTGGTCGAGTTATTTATGGTGCTGGTGCAGAAACAGATGTAACTTACTTTAATTGTTATGTTATGCCTTTCGTTCCAGATTCACGTGAAGGTATCTCTGATCATCGAAAACAAGTAATGGAAATTATGAGTCGTGGTGGTGGAGTAGGTACAAATGGTTCTACCTTGCGACCGCGTAATACGTTAGCTAAAGGAGTAAACGGCAAATCATCGGGTTCCGTTTCTTGGTTGGATGATATTGCCAAACTTACTCATTTAGTCGAACAAGGTGGTAGCCGTCGTGGAGCACAAATGATTATGCTAGCGGACTGGCATCCAGATATTGCAGAATTTATTATTTCTAAAATGCAAAACCCAAGAATTCTTAGATTCTTAATTGAAAATACAGAAGACGAAACAATCCGCTTACTTGCGAAAGAAAAATTAAAGTTTAAGCCACTAACACATCAAGAGGAATCTATGTATCAAGGAATTATTAATTACAAGTCGATTCCTGGTCATGGTGGATTTAATGAATCAATTATTCGTGATGCTGAGACAAAGATTAATGATGGTGGTACTTACAGTGTTCATAATTCTGAGTTTTTAACTGGCGCTAACATTTCTGTTACATTAACAGACGATTTCATGAGGGCAGTTGAAGCAGATGGCGATCACGCTCTTCGTTTTCCTGCGGTTGAAGAGTATACACCTGACCAAATGGCTGAGTATAATGAAAAATGGCATGAAATTGGTGACGTTCGTGAGTGGGAAAAGTTAGGTCACGGGGTAAGAACTTACCGTTTGATGAAAGCAAAAGAATTATGGAAATTAATAAATATCTGTGCAACATATTCTGCAGAACCAGGTATTTTCTTTATTGACAATGCAAATGATATGACGAATGCAAAAGCATATGGTCAACAAGTAGTTGCTACCAATCCATGTGGAGAACAGCCATTGGCACCTAATTCCGTTTGTAATTTAGCTGCTGTTAATTTAGCTCAATTTGCAAATAAGGAAAGCAAAACTGTTGATTTTGAAGCACTAAGAGAAACAGTTCAAGTTGGAGTTAGAATGCAAGATAATGTTATTGATGCTACTCCTTATTTTTTAGAAGATAATCGTAAACAAGCTCTTGGTGAACGCCGAGTTGGTTTAGGGGTTATGGGCTTAGCTGATTTGCTTATTTATTGTGAAAAAGAATATGGATCTGAAGAAGGAAATCAATTGGTAGATCAAATTTTTGAAACTATTGCTGTCGCTGCATATGAAACATCTGCAGATTTGGCTACTGAAAGAGGAAGCTTCCCATTCTTAGAAGGTTCTAAGGTAGAAGAGACTAATCGATTGAGAAAAGCGTTTATTGAGACTGGGTTTATGAAGAAAATGCCTGAAGATATCCGCAGTAAAATTCTAGCAAGTGGTATCCGTAATTCACATCTATTGACTGTTGCTCCAACCGGATCAACAGGAACAATGGTTGGTGTTGCAACTGGATTAGAACCATATTTCTCATTTACGTATTACCGCAGTGGAAGACTTGGGAAATTTATAGAAGTCAAAGCTGATATTGTACAGGATTACTTAGCAACAAATCGCAATGCTAGTGAAGAAAATCTACCTGAGTGGTTTGTAACAGCAATGGAACTTGCCCCTGAAGCTCATGTGGATGTTCAATGTATCATTCAACGTTGGATTGATAGTTCGATATCAAAAACGGTGAATGCTCCAAGAGGATATACAGTGGAACAAGTTCAAAAAGTGTATGAACGTTTGTATAAGGGTGGAGCTAAAGGCGGTACTGTATATGTTGATGGAAGTAGAGATGCACAAGTTTTAACATTGAAAGCTGAAGAAAATATTGTGGACGAGCATTACCATGAAGAAAAAGTGATGAAAAATCGTCCGGTTGTCTTAATTGATACGATTCAAGATTTACGCTCGACTAATGTAACAATTGGTTCAGAAGTCGGCAATACTTGTCCTGTTTGTCGTACTGGGACAGTAGAAGAGATGGGCGGATGTAATACGTGTACAAATTGTAATGCTCAATTAAGATGCGGATTATAATACGTTCGAATTACACCTTGTTGCTTTTAAAGCGACAAGGTGTATTTATTTTGCCGAAAATGATTAGGCATCGCAATGTTCGTCAAAAACTAAACAAAAGGAGATGTTGTACATGGACAAAAAAACTTATCTCGTCATTTCAACCGTAACTGCTTTCATTTTCACTAATATTTTATTGTTTTTGAAAACATTTAAATTTATATCTTGGAACCCTACAGGTTGGTCGAAAAAATATCAATTATTCACAGAAACTCACATTTCAATTAAGTGGATCATACTTGGTTGTGTATTATTTCTATTCATATTGTTCCTATTGAAGTTACTTTCTTATACTAAAAACATACATCCATTGTTAACATCTATCGTTTTAGGAATATGTCTTTGGATAGGAGTCGAATGGATGATTGTATGGGATTTTTCTTTTTTGAAAAAATCAGCTATTCCTTTTATGACTATGGTTTTAATCTTTACTCAAGCATTAGCTGAAACGGCTGTTTATTATGGAAGAGTTGTACATCAAGGGAATTGAAATAGGTTGCCCTCTCATTCGGTTATGCTAAAATAAAAGAGTGCATACATATAGGAGGGTTTCTGAATGAAAATTCTATGCTTAAATGGCCCTAATTTAAATCGACTGGGTAAGAGAGAACCTTCTGTCTATGGAACTGAAACCTTAATAGACATTGAAAACTCTCTTATTCAATATGGGAAACAACATCAAGTAAACATACTTTGCTTTCAGTCTAACCATGAAGGTCAATTAATTGATTGGATTCATGAAGCCGAAGAAAACGATGTAAAAGGAATTATACTCAATCCAGGGGCTTACACGCATACGAGCTACGCAATAAGGGATGCGATTGCGTCCATTAATATTCCTGTGATTGAGGTTCATATTTCAAATATACATAAGAGAGAAGCCTTCAGACATTTATCCGTCCTAGCAGCAGTGTGTGAGGGTCAAATCAGCGGACTGGGATCATTTGGGTATCAGTTAGCTCTAGAGACATTCATAAAGAGAAATGGGGAATTGTAATGGAGAAATTACGTAAACTTCGTCTAAGTTTCGCTGAACATAATATTGAGGCAATTCTACTAACTAGTGAATATAATCGTCGTTATATGACCGGTTTTACTGGCACAGCAGGAGTAGCGATTATTACTCAAGAACACGCAGTTTTTATCACAGATTTCAGATATACGCAACAAGCACAAAAAGAACTTGTAGGTTTTGAAATCGTACAACACTCGAAGCCGATAATGGAAGAAGTCGGAGCACAATTAGAAAAATTAAATATCAAATCAGTCGGTTTTGAAAAAGATCATATGAGCTACGCGATGTTTGAAATCTATCAAAAAGCGATTAAAGCGGATTTAATTCCTGTATCTGGCTTGGTTGAAAAAATCCGCTTGATTAAGACTGAACAAGAGATTAAGATATTAAAGGCAGCAGCAAACATTGCAGACGCTGCATTTGAACATATTATTACGTATATCAAACCTGGTAAAACGGAGCTTGAAGTCTCAAATGAATTAGAATTCTTTATGAGAAAACAAGGAGCTAGTTCTTCTTCCTTCGATATTATTGTAGCTTCAGGACTTCGTTCAGCATTACCACATGGTGTAGCAACGGATAAAATTATTGAAACTGGTGACTTTGTTACTTTAGACTTTGGAGCGTTATATAATGGGTATGTATCTGATTTAACTCGTACGGTTTCAGTTGGAGAGCCTTCAAATGAATTAAAAGAGATTTACCAAATTGTTCTTGATGCTCAATTAAAATCATTAGCAGAAATCAAACCAGGTATGTCAGGTATTGAAGCTGATGCTGTTGCGCGTGATTATATTAAAGCAAAAGGTTTTGGAGATGCATTTGGTCATTCACTAGGACATGGTATTGGTCTTGAAGTACACGAAGGTCCTGGTTTGTCATTCCGATCTGAAACGATTTTAGCAGAGGGAATGGCTATTACCATTGAACCAGGAATTTATTTACCTGAAATCGGTGGCGTACGTATCGAAGATGATACAATTGTTACATCTTCAGGCAATGAGAAATTAACACATTCAACAAAAGAATTACTTATTTTATAGACTCTGGAGGAATATACACATGATATCAGTAAATGATTTTAAAACAGGTTTAACAATTGAAGTTGATGGTGGAATATGGCGAGTTCTAGATTTCCAACATGTAAAACCGGGT
Organism: Paenisporosarcina sp.; assembly: GCA_041605715.1. Lineage (GTDB taxonomy): Bacteria > Bacillota > Bacilli > Bacillales_A > Planococcaceae > Paenisporosarcina. Next base: position 32,799 of record JBFIXW010000001.1, on the reverse strand, counting down.
AAAGGTGCAGCTTTTGTTCGTTCGAAACTGCGTAATATTCGTACAGGCGCAGTAAATGAAAAAACATTCCGAGCGGGTGAAAAAGTTGCAAAAGCACAAATCGATAACCGTAAAATGCAGTATCTTTATGCAAATGGTGATGTTCATAACTTCATGGACACAGAATCATATGAACAAATTGAACTTGATACAAAACAAATTGAACATGAATTGAAATTCCTTCGTGAAAATATGGAAGTTCATATTATGCAATATCAAGGTGAGACATTAGGTGTCGAGCTTCCGAATTCAGTTGTGCTAGAAGTTACAGAAACTGAACCAGGTATTAAAGGAGACACATCAAGTGGTGGTACTAAGACAGCAGTGGTTGAAACTGGCCTTTCAGTTCAAGTACCATTCTTTATCAACCAAGGTGATAAATTAATTATTAATACAACGGATTCTTCTTACGTTTCAAGAGCATAATTTTAAAAGATGGGCATGTCTTTCTTTATAGAAAGACATGCCCATCTTTTACTTTAGACAAAATAGTAATTGTTTATATTAACATCATAATTCGACTTTATAACTATTAAACTTCATATTGAAAAGAATGTGGTCGGCTATTTCTTTCGCTTTCCGCGGACGAAACGAAAGCGTCCCTGTAAAGGAAATCAATTTAGCACATGCAATAAAACATCATAATTTCTCATTGTAAATTTTGATGTTTTATGTATTTTCCCAGCCTTATCTCTTTTTCATACTTAAACCTTTTTTTGCATAAAGTACATAAACGGAGGAGGGGACAAGTTGGAATTTATTGATGTTCTCCGAGTAGCAGGAATTGGATTAATATTGGCTTTTTTGCATTTGTTTTTTGAGCAAACAGGGAAAAAAGAGTTTACGTTTTTCCTCTTTGTTTTTGGCTATATGTATATGACTGCTGAAATGCTTAGGTTTTTAAGGTACTTTTTTTCGGAAATCTCCACGTTTTTCGAATGGCTAACAACTTCGGTTTAAGCTATGATTAGTATTTTTCTTTCAATACTCATGATTTTACTCCTACTATTACTACACTTAATACTTCCTCAGTTCACACCCATTTTCACGACATTTTTTTTCTTCATGCTACTAGCCCATGTCTTTTTAACATTACTCGTACCTTTCACCCAACAAATCATTTTAGCGGTGCCTTCTGAAGGTGGACCCATCATTCGAGTATTATTAATCTCAGTTTTTTTCACCTTCCTATCTGAAGCGTTGTCTGCTTGGTTTAGAAATCTATCTTACGATCTCTATATACCAATGATTCAAGTTAGTTGTAATGTAATCGTATTATCACAGTGGATTCCATTGATTAAAAAAATGTTTACAATATTATCAAATCTTATTATTGAGTAATGTGCTGAAAGGAGAGGTAGAGCCTGTGTTAGAGCCCTTAATCTCCTATTTGTTTGGAATTAGTACTTATTTTGTTGTATTAATCATCGGAATTTTAATCGCTTCTATTTTAGATATTATGATTCCAAACGGACAAAAGTGGACAAGGTTTTCTTTATTTGCAATCGCCGTCTTATTTACAATTACGCCAGCAATAGAGGCTATCCAAAATATGAAGGATTTTGCATCGAATATGATTTCCTTATTCATGAGCGTCTATCCGGTATTAACAGCTGGTCTGTTTATGAATGGAGGTACACTTGCTTTCTCCATTTGGAATCCTGCGTTATTTTTCTTTATCCAATTTTCCGTATTTCTATCCGAAAAACTACTGATTCCTTTACTAATAACAACCATTTTGCTCGATTTTGTTAGTCGCTTTCACCCAAGTACTTCTTTTACAAAACTATCCGATTTAATTCGTACTTCCTTATTAAGCATAGTTTCAGCCATTGTCGTGAGTTATAGCTTTTTCATTTCCATTCAAGGTTTCATATCATGGAATATTTCCAGTGCTTTTAGTGAACCCGTAAAAAAATTAATCCAACAAAACATTCCATTTGTAGGTTCTTTTTTTTCAGAGAGCCTAACGACATTTAGTCGATTTTCTTCTTCCATAACAGCTGTTACTGGTTCTGGACTTGCAGTAGGTATTTTAGTAATTGTCTTAGTTCCAACGATAAAAACGATTTTAATTGCTTTTTGCTATCGATTTGTTGCGGCATTTATTGAACCATTTGCACCAGAAGATCTCGCAGATTTTTTAGATGATATTGGGAAGTCACTATTTGTTTTAAGTATGATTTCGTTCCTCATTGCTTTTGCCTTTTTCTACACGGCAATTTTTGTAGTTATTATCTTAAAATTGTCCATGTTAGTGAGGGGTTGATATGCACGGATGGTTAAAAGGTTTAATTGCCATTATCTTTATCAGTCAGATTGCTCAACTCATGTTTAGCAACAAAGATTCCGTAGAACATATTCAACGAATTACCCGTTTTGCGATCGCTATCTATTTAATCTTGTATTTATCTACATTTTCATATGCATAGACAGGCATACCTGTTCATATAGTTTATCAAATGCATCGTTTTGCAAGAGAAGGGAGTGTGGGGCATATCCACTCTATTTAACAACAAAAAGTTTCCACCTATCATCTTGATTGTGTCGATGCTATTAATTTTCTTCGTTATGAATGGTGTGCCTTTTTTGAATGACTCTACTTCTACACCAACATCCGAAGATGGAGCATCCGCTTCACAAGAACTTAAAGCAGTATTACAAAAAATAGACGGAGTAGGTGATGTAGAATTATTCATTTATAGTGGCAAAAAAAATGAAGTGGATTCAAAAAGTAGTTTACCAACCTTTTCATTATTTAATGAACAAACAAGTAAGGAAAGTGGGATTCAGTCCATACTTGTAGTTGCAGCAGGTGCTGATAATATACAAGTTCAAAATAAATTAAAGCAATATTTGTCTTCCATATTTATTTTGCCAGAACATAGAATTGTAGTCGTCCCTATGGATGAGAAAGGGGTTTTGAAATGAAGGTCAAAAAACGTACAGTGTGGATGCTTACTCTCTTAAGTTTGGTTGCTGTTATTTCGGTATATTATGTTCAAGAAAATCCAAATTCACCATTTGATGGTTTGGCGATATTTTCGAATGAAACATTAGATCAATTAGCAGTTGAGGAATCAGGTGAAGTGACACCGGTATTAGCACAAAGTTCACTATTTGAAGAAATGAGAATGGAAGTTGCAAACCAACGAAGTAAACAAAGGGAACAATTAGAAGCTCAAATTGCATCTAATGAACTATCAGCTGATCAAGTAAACGAAGCGTACTCAGAAATGGAAGATTTAGCGAAAAGAGAAGCAACAGAAGCTATGTTAGAAATGCTAGTTCAAAACCTTGGGTACTCAGATGCGTTGGTACGCACAAGTGATGGGAAAGTTTTAGTTACGGTTGTATCTTCAGAACAATCAAAAGCTCAAGCTAATGAAATTATATACATTGTAATGAATGAATGGGAAGATGCAAAAGAAGTAAAAGTAGAATTTGATGATGGACAATAAAAAGAGATATTAAAGATTGGTATTAATACTTGCCACAGCCGCATTTGGTTGTGGTTTTATTGTGCTTTATTAAACTTATTACTAATAATTAGTACCAACTCTTAAGTATTTTAGGGTTATCTATTTCAAATTGAACAAAAAAAGATTAAAATAGAAGGGGTACGTAATTACATACATTTAAGGGGAGTTCGCGATGTTAAAAGTACAAGAAATACGTGAAATCATAAAATTAATCGATCATTCAACAATAGACGAGTTTGTTTACGAGTCTGAAGGAACAAAAGTGAAATTAAAAAAGAATAACAATGTTCACACAGAAGGTTCGAGCTCAATCAATCAACCTGTTGCACAACTTGTAAATGCCGTACAAGAAGCACCAATTGCAGCAACACCAAAAAATGATAAAGGTGAATCGTTTTCAGCTGAAGAAGTAAAAGAGCCAGCTATTCTAGACGCGTCATTGCACAAAATTACTTCACCAATGGTTGGTACCTATTATCAATCTTCATCACCGGATTCACCTGCATATGTTCAAGTTGGTGACAAGGTAAATGCTGACGCGGTAGTTTGTATTGTGGAAGCTATGAAATTGTTTAATGAGATCGAAGCAGAAGTGTCAGGCGAGATTGTTGAAATCTTAGTTGAAGATGGACAACTTGTAGAATATGGCCAACCTCTGTTCTTAGTAAAAGCGAACTGAGGGGGATTAAAATGAAAAAAGTTCTAATTGCTAATCGTGGAGAAATTGCAGTTCGTATCATTCGAGCTTGTAAAGAATTAGATATCGAAACAGTTGCCGTTTATTCAGAAGCTGATCATGATGCTTTACATGTGCAAATGGCTGATGAATCTTACTGTATCGGTCCGAAATTGTCTAAAGATAGTTATTTAAGCTTTTCTAATATTATTAGTGTTGCCAAGCTAACAGGTTGCGACGGGATTCACCCAGGGTATGGTTTCTTAGCGGAAAATGCTTCTTTTGCTGAATTATGTGAGCAATGTAATATTACATTTATTGGACCTACTTCAGATGCTATATCTAAAATGGGAACAAAAGATGTCGCAAGAGAAACGATGAGAAAAGCTGGAGTACCAGTCGTACCAGGTTCAACCGGCATCGTTGCTGACGACCAAGAGGGTCTCGCAATAGCTCGAGAAATTGGATTCCCTGTAATCATTAAAGCGACAGCTGGTGGTGGAGGTAAAGGGATTCGAGTGGCTCGGACGGAAGAAGAGCTTGTAAAAGGGATTCAGATTACGCAAAAAGAAGCTGCGGCTGCTTTTGGTAATCCAGGTGTTTATATTGAAAAATTCATTGAAGTTTTCCGTCACATTGAAATCCAAGTTCTTGCAGATCAGTATGGAAATGCAATTCATCTCGGTGAAAGAGATTGTTCTATTCAACGTCGTATGCAAAAGTTAGTAGAAGAAGCTCCATCGCCTGCATTATCTCCAGAATTGCGTGCTGAAATGGGCGAAGCTGCTGTAAAAGCTGCATTAGCAGTAAACTACCGAAGTGCTGGGACAGTAGAGTTTATTTTTGACCATATTAATCAAAAGTTTTATTTTATGGAAATGAATACACGTATTCAAGTTGAACATCCGGTTACTGAGATGATCACGGGAATCGATTTAATCCAGCAACAGTTAAAGATTGCTTCTGGTGAAAAACTTAGCTATAAACAATCTGATGTGAAAATAAATGGTTGGTCAATTGAATGCCGTATTAATGCAGAAAATCCTGCTAAAAACTTTATGCCTTCAGCTGGTAAAATTTCAATGTACTTAGCACCAGGTGGTTATGGAGTTCGTGTGGATTCTGCAATGTATACGGGTTATAGCATTCCGCCATACTATGACTCTATGGTTGCAAAACTAATTACACATGCTGATACACGTGAAGAAGCAGTGGCTAAAATGAAACGTGCATTAAGTGAGTTTGTGATTGAAGGAGTATTTACAACGATTCCTTTACATGCAAAGCTTATGGATCATGAAGTATTTAAATCTGGAGATTTCGATACGAAGTTTTTAGAAACGTATGATGTATTAAACTCCTAGAGAGGATGGATTAAAATGGTCGAAAAAACAACTTCCGCTTATGTTCAAATGACACCTTCGGGTAAAGAAGAACTAGGTAAAATAGAAGTAGCACCAGAAGTGTTAGAAGTAATAGCAGGTATTGCTACAACTGATGTTGAAGGAGTGGCTGGTACGCGTGGTAGCTTTGCGTCAGGTGTCGTTGAAAGACTTGGCAAAAAGGTGCATGGTAAAGGGATTAAAACCGAATTAACAGATCAAGGTTTATTTGTTGAAATTTACTGTGTTGTTCAATATGGAGCTGCTATCCCAACTGTAGCAAAAGAAGTTCAAAATCAAGTCCGTCAAGCGATTTTCAATATGACTTCACTTGAAACAAAAGAAGTAAATGTTCATATCACGGGTGTTCAATTTGAACATCAAAAAGAATCGAATATAGAATAATGCAAAGCATCACTCCTTCATTGTGAGTGATGCTTTTTTCTGAACTTTCGAAAATATTGTTGAGTATGTTTTGTAAGTACGAAATATGCTATGATGTGTTCGGATACTTAATGCAGGATAAAAGGAGAACACATACATGAAAAGAAGAGAAGCCCGTGAAAAAGCGTTGCAAACTTTGTTTCAACTTGAAAACACTGGTCTAACTGTAGAAGATGCAAAAAGTCATGTTTTGGACGGTAACTCTGACTTGTTCTACGAACAATTAGTAGTTGGAACGACTGAGCACTTAACTCAAATTGATGAATCATTAGTTAGCCATTTAGAAAACTGGTCGTTAAGCCGATTGCCTAAAATTGAACGTACCGTTTTAAGATTAGCGGTATATGAGTTATTGTTCATGAAAGACGCACCAGCAAAAGTAATCATGAACGAAGCGATTGAACTTTGCAAAACGTTTGGTGACGAAAAGTCTAGTAAATTTGTTAATGGAGTTCTTTCAAAATACGCAGGTTCAGATTCTTAAGCGATTTATATAAGGAGGCCAACATGTCGAGTGTCTTGATTAATGGAAATGAAATAGGAAGAGTCGTACGCAATAACTTACAATCACGTATTGAAGATTTGAAAAAGCAAAGGATCGTTCCAGGTCTAGCTGTTGTACTGGTAGGAGATAATGCTGCTTCAAAAACCTATGTTACCAATAAACAAAAAACATGCGAATCATTAGGCATGCGCTCACTTCTACTTTCGTTTACATCCTCTTTAAGTCAAGAAGAATTAATGGCAACTATTCATGCTTTAAACACTGATGAGTCTATTCATGGAATCCTTGTTCAATTGCCTCTTCCTAAACATTTTGATGAATCACTTATTTTATCTGCCATCTCGCCGGAAAAAGATGTTGATGGCTTTCATCCTATTAACGTAGGGAAAATGCTTTTAGGACAAGAAACATTTTTACCTTGTACGCCATTTGGTGTAATGAAGTTATTAGAACATAGTGGTATAGAAATCGCAGGAAAACATGCTGTGGTCGTAGGTCGAAGTAATATTGTAGGAAAACCAATGGGTCAACTCCTGTTACAAAAAGATGCGACCGTTACCTATGCTCATTCAAAAACTCCCGATTTAAGTTCTATTACTCGCCAAGCAGACATTTTAGTTGTGGCAGTTGGAATTGCTAAGTTAATTCAAGCTGATCACATTAAGAATGGAGCTATTGTAATTGACGTAGGAATGAACCGTGATGAAAACAATAAGTTGTGTGGTGATGTTGATTTTGCTTCTGTTTCACAAAAAGCATCATTTATTACACCAGTACCTGGTGGAGTTGGTCCAATGACAATCACGATGTTGATGGAAAACACCATTCAATCGGCAGAAAATAAGTTACGTCAAGACAAATGAGTTTATTACAGGTAAAATAGGTAAAAGAAGCTGTTTTTCTTATAGAAAGACAGCTTTTCTATTTCTTCTTTTTAAGGAGCTATGATTTCGTGTCTTCTATTTCTTATTTAACGGTTAAAGCCTTAACTAAATACATAAAACGTAAATTTGATGCCGATCCCCATATGCGAAATGTATATGTAAAAGGTGAACTTTCAAATGTTAAAATTCATACAAGTGGTCATATTTATTTCACCCTCAAAGATGAACAGTCTAGGATGCCAGCAGTTATGTTTGCAGCTCAAGCTCGTTTAATGAAATTTAAGCCTGAAAACGGCATGAATGTCTTGATTCAAGGTGATATTAATGTCTATGAAAATTCTGGTCAATATCAGCTTTATACACAACATATGCAACCAGATGGAATTGGCGAGTTGTTTATTGCCTACGAACAACTCAAGAAAAAACTCGATCAAGAAGGTCTTTTTCATCCATCTAGAAAAAGAGTCATCCCGTCATTCCCTACCAAGATTGGAGTCATTACTGCAACGACCGGTGCAGCGATACGAGATATTGTAACAACTTTAAATCGGCGGTATCCTCTAGCGGAAGTTCTCATATTTCCCGCTTTAGTTCAAGGTGCTGGAGCAGCTCCAAGTATTGTAAAATCAATTCATGCAGCACATCGAAATCATGGGTTAGATGTTTTGATAGTTGGTCGAGGCGGCGGCTCTATTGAAGATTTATGGGCTTTCAATGAAGAAGTTGTTGCACGTGCGATCGCAGATAGTACAATCCCAATCATCAGTGCAGTTGGTCATGAGACGGATACAACCATTGCTGATTACGTATCCGATCTTCGCGCGCCAACTCCTACGGCTGCTGCTGAATTAGCTGTCCCAAGTCGAATTGAATTATTACAACAAACTGTAAAACTTTCCAATCAATTAGTTCAGTTAACAACCACTTTGATCACTCAGGAAAGAAAAAGGTTAAATCGAGTTGCATCATCTTATCCTCTTGCTTATCCGGAGCGACTTTATCGACCGTTTATTGAAAGGCTGACAAGACTGCAGGAACAACTAGAAAAAAACAGAAAAACAATTTTGGTAAATAAGAAAGATTTGTTTACTCAGAAAACGATGCGTTTGCAACTTCAAAATCCAAATCGAATGATTTTACCATTGCAAAAAAACGTACAAAACTTGCGAAGTAGACTTCAAATGGCGACTAAGAGTACTTTCCAAGAAAAAGAAAAGTCTTTTGTCAGTACAGTTAGAACACTTGAAGCTTTAAATCCATTAACCATTATGAGTAGAGGATATAGTATTGCTTATCAAAATCAGCAAGTCGTGAAATCAATTCATGAAGTGAAAGTAGACGAGACGATCGAAGTGTTCTTACAAGATGGGCAAGTTCAAGCTACCATTACATCTATTTCTGAAAAAGTAGAAGGAGAATGAAAATGACAAAAAAAGCAGTTTCTTTCGATCAAGCAATTCAAGAACTTGAGGATATTGTACGTCAATTAGAACAAGGTGATGTACCTCTAGAAGATGCTATTTCGCTTTATAAAAAAGGGATGGAATTATCTTCTGTCTGCCACGATAAATTACAAAATGCGGAGAAACAATTAATTTCGATTATGGATGAGAATGGAGAAAAAACACCTTTTAATCAATCTGATAAAGAAGGAAAAACTGAATGAATATGAATCTCAAAAATTTTATGAATGGTCATTTACCATTAATTGAGAAAGAACTTGAATTTCAAATTCAATCCATTTCAGCTCCACAACCATTAAAAGAATCCATGTTGTATTCTGTGTTAGCTGGAGGAAAGCGGATTCGACCTCTTTTTCTTTTGGCTGTGTTGGATTTTTTAAATGAAGAACATAAAGATGCATATACTATTAGTGCTGCAATAGAAATGATTCATACATATTCATTGATTCATGATGACCTGCCAAGTATGGATAATGATGATTATCGCCGTGGGAAATTAACGAATCATAAAGTGTACGGTGAGGCATTAGCCATACTAGCTGGTGATGCACTTCTAACGTATTCTTTTGGCTTGATTGCTCGCTTACCTAACTTGAATTCCGATTCTAAACTTGATTTAATTCAAGCATTTAGTCAAGCATCTGGTGCAGAAGGAATGGTTGGAGGTCAAGTACTTGATATGGAAAGTGAACGAAAAAAAATCAGTGTTACTGAACTTGAATTTATTCATAAAAACAAAACCGGTGCATTGTTAGAATTCAGTATTTATGCAGGAGCAATTTTGGCAAATGCTAAAGGTGATAAGGTCGAGGCACTAAAAAATTACGCTTGTCATATAGGTATTGCTTTTCAAATTCAAGATGACATTCTTGATATAGAAGGAACTTCAGAAACGCTGGGTAAAACGGCAGGCAAAGATGTAGCGAGTGATAAAAATACTTATCCTGCCTTGTTAACCTTACAAGGTGCGAAAGATAAAAAGGAATGGCATATTAATCAAGCCCTTTCTAGCTTACGGTCAATTAATGAAGAATCAGGAATATTAGACGAATTAGCTGCTTATATCATTAATCGAAGCAATTAAAAAAGTGAGGTATTGTTTGTACAATTCTTTTACATTGTTATAATGAAATTAAATAAAAATACAGATAACTGGGAAAAGGTGAGTGATGGATATGGATTTAAATACAATAACTAATCCATCTTTTATAAAAGATTTATCACACGAACAACTTTTAGAGTTAAGTGATGATATTCGGGCGTTTTTAATTGAAAAACTTTCTGTAACTGGTGGTCACATCGGACCAAATCTTGGTGTAGTCGAACTTACAGTTGCCTTACATCGTGCATTTAATAGCCCAGAAGATAAATTCATTTGGGATGTTGGGCACCAAGCTTATGTCCATAAGATTTTGACTGGACGTGGCAATCAATTCGATACACTACGCCAATTTAAAGGTCTTTGTGGATTTCCGAAACGCATCGAGAGTGACCATGACGTTTGGGAAACTGGTCACAGTTCTACGTCACTTTCCGCTGCTATGGGTATGGCTGCAGCGCGTGATATTAAAAAAGATAAAAATTATGTAATACCAATTATCGGTGATGGCGCACTTACCGGTGGTATGGCCTTGGAAGCTTTGAATCATATTGGGCATGAAAAGACGGACATGATTGTTATTTTAAATGACAATGAAATGTCGATTGCACCCAATGTAGGAGCATTGCACACAGTTTTAGGGAAATTACGAACAGCTGGTAAATATAACAAAGTTAAAGATGATTTAGAATATTTGTTGAAGAAAATCCCAGCAGTAGGCGGAAAACTTGCTTCTACTGCTGAGCGAGTTAAAGATAGCCTGAAATATTTATTGGTGTCTGGTATTTTCTTTGAAGAACTTGGCTTTACCTACTTAGGACCAATTGACGGACATAACTATCAAGATTTACAAGATACCTTGCAAAACGCGAAGAAGATGAAAGGTCCTGTGCTTGTTCATGTTCTAACGAAGAAAGGGAAAGGCTTTAGCCCAGCAGAAGAAGATAAAATCGGTACTTGGCATGGTACAGGTCCATATAAAATGGAGACTGGCGCATTTGTTAAGTCTTCTTCAACTGCGCCTTCTTGGAGTGGTTTAGTAGCTGAAACCGTTCGTAAACTTGCGCGTGAAGATGAACGCATCGTAGCTATTACACCTGCAATGCCGGTGGGATCTAAATTAGAAGGCTTTGCGAGTGAATTTCCAACTCGAATGTTTGATGTTGGTATTGCAGAACAACATGCGACAACAATGGCAGCTGGGTTGGCAACACAAGGTATGAAACCTTTCCTAGCGATTTATTCGACATTTTTACAACGGGCCTATGATCAAGTCGTTCATGATATTTGTCGCCAAAACTTAAATGTTTTTATCGGGATAGATCGGTCTGGTTTAGTTGGTGCAGATGGGGAAACGCATCAAGGAGTATTCGACATTGCTTTCTTAAGGCATTTACCGAATATGGTGATCATGATGCCAAAAGATGAAAATGAAGGTCAACATATGGTGAAGACAGCAATTGAATATAATGATGGTCCTATCGCTCTACGTTATCCTCGTGGAAATGGAATTGGCGTCACGATGGATGAACAATTGCAAACGATTCCAATTGGAACTTGGGAAGTGCTACGACCTGGAAGTGATGCTGTTATTTTAACATTTGGGACAACCATTTCTCTTGCGTTAGAAGCAGCTGAAAGATTGTCAATTCTCGGTATTCAAGCAGAAGTCGTGAATGCCCGATTTATCAAACCTCTTGACGAATCCATGTTACATGAAATTGTTAAGCGTAAACTTCCGATTTTCACAGTTGAAGAAGCTGTTCTTCAAGGTGGGTTTGGTAGTAGTGTTATTGAATTCTTGAGTGATCATCAATATTCACACATACTAGTAAGTAGAATGGGGATACCTGATCATTTTATTGAGCACGGAAGTGTTGAAGAATTATTAGATGAAATTCACTTAACCTCTAATGAATTAGTCGTAAGAATAGAAGATGTTATTAAAGAAAAACGTCAGACAGGTACACATGTGCTATGAGTAAAATTGCGAAAGAACGAGTTGACGTTTTGTTAGTTGAACGCGGATTAAGTGAAACGCGTGAAAAAGCAAAGCGAGCTATTATGGCAGGGACAGTCTTTTCAAATGAAAACCGTCTCGAAAAACCAGGAGAAAAAATTCCAATTGATACACCTCTTCAGGTAAAAGGAAATACATTGAAGTATGTAAGCAGAGGGGGCTTGAAGCTCGAAAAAGCCCTTGAAATTTTTGATTTAGATGTAACAGATAAATTAATGTTAGATATAGGGGCATCAACAGGTGGATTTACGGATTGTGCGTTACAAAATGGCGCTAAACATTGTTATGCTCTTGACGTTGGTTATAATCAGCTGGCGTGGAAAATTCGTCAAGATGAACGTGTGACAGTGATGGAACGTACTAATTTTCGTTATGTAACAGCGGCCGATTTAACGAAAGGCATGCCGGAGTTTGCTACAATTGATGTTTCCTTTATCTCACTTAAACTGATTCTTCCTGTATTAAAAACGTTGCTTGTTCCAGGGAGTAGTGTCATTGCATTAGTCAAACCACAATTTGAAGCTGGCAAAGATAATGTAGGTAAAAAAGGCGTCGTTCGTGACCCGAAAGTCCATTACTCTGTGTTGGAAAAAATTGCTCAATTCGCTCAAAATGAAGGTTTCACTCTTCAAAATGCTTCGTTTTCCCCAATAACAGGTGGAGAAGGGAATATTGAATTTCTATTTCATTTGATCGCTACAGAATCAGAAGAACCTGTCTATAGCTACGAACAATTAAAATCTTTAGTCCAAGAAGCACATAAACAATTAACTTAAACACTATGAATATACCTGCTTACTTTGGATACAGATTTCATGCATAAGAATGTTGATTTTCTTTGCGGTGGACGCTTTCTTACCATTAGTCAATCGTTTTCCTGTAATTTTATCAAAAATATAGATAGTTTACTGATATAAGCCTATTACTTTCCGTTTCGGCACTCGCTTTCCGCGGGCACGGCTTCAGCCGCTTCACTCGCTCCGCTCGCTGCAGGGTCTTCAGCTCGCGCTGTTCCCGCAGGAGTCACGCGCCTACACTCCAAGTATCACGAAATCTGTATAAATAAGCATGCCAAATAAACCTGACGGTTAATATTTTTTTCGCAGGAGCTAATATGCTATAATTTTAAATAAATTCAGTTACGACGCTTTGCCTGATTCGTACTGGTACAGAAGACCGTTTTGAATAAGGTGAAATGCCACTTTCAAGAACTTATTCATAGACGCAATCATCGCAACCTTATGGAGCTTTCCATTTGGTTGCTTTTTTAATTTATCGTAATAATCCACAATTGTATTTTGGGTCTTTGCCCGCCAGGAAATCATGTTCTTGACCACTTGGAACAGAATTTTCCGCAACCTTTTGTTTCCTTTTTTATTGATTTTATCCTGATGTTGTAGTTTACCTGATTGATACCGCTGAATATCGATTCCTGTGTACGCATTGATTTGTTTTGAATTTTGGAAACGACGGATATCACCTAATTCGCCGATAATTTGGACGGCAGTGCTTTCACCGATTCCAGGAAAGGAGATGAGTACTTGATATTCCACTCGCCCTCTTCGAAAACACTTTTTCTAGCAGTGGAAAGCTTAACTGGAGGAAAGCGTGTAATCGATTGGATTGTTGGCCGATCTCCATTTCGATGTCCTGATAGTACCGGACCAACGCACGCATCTGTTCATAGTAATCTTCTTGTATATAGGTCTCAGCACGATCCACCCTAAAATGTGTTCTAGCCAGTTCATGGGCATCCCCGATATCCGTTTTCTGTCTGCGCATGGAGGCGGTCTGAAGTTTTGCCTCGAGTGGAATGAGTCGGCTGTAAGGATACTGATTTTCTTGCATGAATTTCTCAAGACCTTGCGAATAGACTCCTGTAGCTTCGAATACGATTTCAGGCACTTGACCATCGATATCTGTTAGGGAATCAATGCGCTTTTTTAATGATTTAAAGCCGGCTTGGGTATGTTCCAATTCGACTTCATAGTGACAATGTTAATTGTGATCGTAAACGACCATTGTACTTTTTCCCATACTGACATCAAAAGCGATGACGTGTTGCATACGTTTCCTCCTTGTTCATTCTTCATAGAAGTCCATCACAGTGCCTTATCGATTCCACTTTCTTATACACTGTCTCGAAGACCCAACATACTAATCTGATTCTGATAAGGGTGTGAAGTGAGTCGGTTTCCTGTTTCGGATTCAAAGACCCCAGCGTCCACACGACTTCCCTTCACTTCTACAAAAAAATAGTAGCACAAACCGTGGCCTTGGTTTGTACTACTAATGTTAGTATGTTTCCGCGGGCAAGACTTCAGCCGCTTCTTTCGCGAAGCTCAGTCCAGGGTCTTCAGTTCTTGCTGATACCGCTGGAAAAATTAGAACAAAAGTTCTAATCTTTGCGACGAAGCTAGCGCAGCGATGCAGGAGCAGTTTTTTAAGCCACCTCCATTTCAATCAACAAAAATTATTTTTAAAATATGTAAATAAATTTTTGCTCTTATAATTATTAAAGTATTTAATTTAATTACCTCTATAGCATCATCGGTAACTTCTGTAATATGGTTTTTGGGATTATAAAAAATATATTCATTTACTTATATATGCATTGTTGTATATCTTAAAAAAGCAATAGTACAACATACTTGTGTAGCAGAAAAGTGGTTGGCTATTTCTGAAGACTCCTGCGGAAAAACGAAATACGCTAGACCCCGCAGGCCAGCTGTCACTGACAGCTGAACCGAGGAGGCTAGCGTTTCGTCCGCGGAAAGCGAAAGAAATAGACAATCACTTTCTTTTCAATCAAGTGAAAAAGGTATATTATAAAAAAATATTGTTTTGAAATCAGTCTGAACACGTCCTCACATGGGACGTGTTTTTCTTGTTTGTCTTATTCGTTGGTGGTACGATATGAGATATTAAGTATATTTATTCATTCATATTAGGAGTGACTTTCAATGAACAAAGGGCAGCGTCATATTCGGATCAGAGATATAATTGCAAATCATGAAATTGAAACGCAAGATGATTTAGTTGATATATTAAAAAATGCTGGGTACAACGTAACGCAAGCAACAGTTTCTAGAGATATTAAAGAACTACATTTGGTAAAAGTCCCATTGCAAGATGGTCGTTATAAATATAGTCTACCTGCAGATCAACGGTTTAATCCTATGCAAAAGCTTCACCGAGCTTTAACAGATGCATTCGTAAGTATTGATGGGGCAAGCCACTTTTTGGTGATGAAAACTTTACCTGGTAATGCTCACGCAATTGGTTCTTTAATTGACCACTTAGATTGGCGTGAAATTTTAGGGACTATTTGTGGAGACGATACATGTCTTATTATTTGTCGTGATGTAACAGAACGAGATATTATAAAGACTAGATTGTTGGAAATGTTATAAACGAGGTGGGATATCATGCTGAAGGAATTATCGATTAAAAACTTTGCGATTATTGAAGAAGTATCGGTTAGTTTTACTGACGGCTTAACTGTACTAACGGGTGAGACTGGCGCAGGGAAATCCATTATTATCGATGCAGTCCATTTGTTAGCGGGTGGGAGAGGATCTCAGGAATTTATTCGTCATGGGGCTAAAAAAGCTGAGTTAGAAGGTCTTTTTTTCATTCAAGATGAGAAGCACCCTGTTTTTAACAAACTGATTGAATTTGGCATTGAGCCTGATGAAGATACGATTATTTTGAGAAGAGATATTAATGATCATGGAAAAAGTGTTTGTCGTGTCAATGGACGTTTAGTAACCATTGCTATATTGAGAGAAATTGGTGGATCTTTAATCGATATTCATGGTCAACATGAGAGTCAAGAATTAATGGATGATCGTCTACATATTACCTTGTTGGATCAATTTGCAGGAAAAGATTTAATAATTCAAAAAGAGAAGTATCAGAATACATATAATGCGTATAAAAAATTAAAAAAAGAGCTTACTAGTATAAATGATAATGAGCAACAAATTGCCCAAAAAATTGATTTGTATGAATATCAAATACGTGAAATTGATGCGGTTCAATTAAACGAAGGCGAAGAAGAAACTTTAACGGATGAGAGAAAAAAACATCAAAATTATCACAGAACTTTTGAGAAAATTTCAAAGGCATACGAAGCCATTAACAATGAATCTAGAGGATTAGACTGGGTTGGACAAGCTATGAGTGAATTGACGGATGTGGCATCTTACGACGATCAATTTAAGGAACCTTCCGAGACAATTTCCTCTACATTTTATTCTTTACAAGAATCCGCATATTATTTAAAGGGGATTTTGGATGAAATGGAATTCGATGAGGGCAGATTAAACGAAATAGAAGACCGTTTAGCTACGATCCAATCAATGAAGCGAAAATACGGCTCATCAATTGAAGATATTCTTGTGTATCGAGAAAAAATTGGTTTGGAACTCGACGAACTTATTAACCGTGATGAGCGCGTTCAAATACGTCAAGCAGAGTTAACGAAAATTGAACTGGAATTGGAAACTAAAGCAAGTAAATTAACTAAATTAAGAAAATCAGCTGCGGTTGAATTAAGTCAGTCCATATTAACTCAACTTCGGGAATTATATATGGAAAAAGCAACATTTCACGTGAAGTTTTCTTCACAAATTGAATTTGATAAAGATGGAAAAGATTCACTTTCTTTTTATATGTCGACAAATGTTGGTGAACCAGAAAAACCTTTATCAAAAATTGCTTCAGGTGGTGAACTTTCACGAATGATGCTAGCACTAAAGAGTATTTTTTCTAAACACCAAGGTATTACTTCAATTATTTTTGATGAAGTTGATACTGGAGTTAGTGGCCGAGTTGCTCAAGCTATTGCAGAGAAAATTTCCAGCATTTCAAATTCATCACAAGTATTATGTATTACACATTTACCACAAGTTGCCGCGATGGCCGATCAACAGCTTTTGATTGCGAAAGAAGTTTTAGATGAACGAACCACGACAACTTTAACGGAAGTTTCCGGTAAAGAGCGAGTTCATGAACTTAGTCGCATGATGTCTGGGGCAGAAATTACGGCTCGAACTTTAGATCATGCAACAGAGCTTTTATCCTCAGCTGAAGAGCGAAAAAAAATAAATAAATAATGTATACCGAAAAGCACTTGCTATTAAAGCAAAGTGCTTTTTTTCGAAAAAATTACCTTTCATAACTACTTTGTGAAGACACATAGTAAGTACATCTTGATGAATGGAGGTGAAGTATGCGATGGAATCTAAGTAAGCGAATCATGGCCTTTGCAGCAATCTGCTTCATAACAATGCCGATTCATTCATTAGCAAATTCGGATAAGTTAATTCCGATGGGACAATCGATTGGTGTGCAACTGAAATTAGAAAGAGTTACCTTTGTACATGATGTGTTAATTGAAGACGAAATATGGTTTAAAAGTGGAGATCAAGTTTTAAAAGTCGGTGACGAAACTGTTGAAACAACAAAAGACTGGAAGAAGATTTCATCAAAAATAAATACAAACGAAGTAAAAGTATCATTTAATCGGGCCAATAAACAACGTTTAATTACTGTGTCTAAGAATCAATTGAGTGAGTTATTACCTTTTATGCGAGACCATACGGAAGGTATTGGTACATTAACGTATGTAGATCCAAATACAAGTGAATATGGTGCATTAGGACATCAAATCGTGGATCAACAAATTGAAAAAATTCCTCCATTTTTAGGAGGGAGTATTTTTCTTTCTGAAATAGCGAGTATTCATAAAAGTGTACCTGGTCGTCCTGGGTATAAAATTGCTAAACAAATTTCCATTCGTGAGAATGCCGGCATTGTAAATGCAAACACGGTTTATGGGATATTCGGTAATTTACTGGATAAGAATTTGCAAAATGGACAAGCAATTCCAACGCTTCATGTAAATGAGATTAAAGAAGGTAAAGCAGAAATATTAACCACGTTAAATGGGAAAAAAGTTGAAACTTACGTCATTGAAATAATTAATGTAGAAGATACAACTTTCCAATTTCACGTTACGGATGAACGATTAATTAAAAAAACGGGTGGCATTCTGCAAGGAATGAGCGGTAGCCCAATTATCCAAAACAATAAATTCGCTGGTGCCATTACACATATGGTTGTTGATAATCCCACAAAAGGTGCGGCAATTACAATTAGAGAGATGATAAAAAAACATCCTTAACCTTTGCTTAAAATTGAAAGAATGCATAGATTTAACCACACTTAAATAAGTGTGGTCTTTTTTTTATAGTTTGATACAATAAGCATAACGATAATTCGACAAAACCATAGAAAAGAATGACAAACGTCGAAACATGACTGAATATTCGAACTAAAGACTTATTTTTAAAATTATAAAAGGGATTGACTATTAATTGTCGAAACTGACATGTGTGGAATTTGGGAGAATGTGGCGGAAACAAACAACCATGTACGCTAAAGCTATTCTAGGGGGAAATTGGAGATGGAGAAAATTAAAGTCGCAATTGCAGATGATAACAAGGAATTAGTAAAAACACTCGAGTCGTATCTTGGAAATCATCCACAAATCGAAGTGATTGGTACGGCTGCAAACGGTAAAATTTGTTTGAATATGATTGAAAATGAGGCTCCAGACGTTTTACTATTAGACATAATCATGCCTCACTTAGATGGTATAGCTGTGTTAGAAACGATGCAAAATAATGAACAACTGGCTTCGATACAAGTGATCATGTTAACAGCTTTTGGGCAAGAAGATGTTATGAAACAAGCAGTGGATTTAGGAGCTTCGTATTTTATGTTGAAACCATTTGAATTTGATCGTTTAGTAAACCAGATTCTTCAGGTATCTGGCCATCGTCAAGAAAACAAACAAAGTTCAGCAGGTATTTTACAAGGACTTCCACAACAAAAAGTTAATCAAAAAATGATTGATACAACTATTACAGCTGTTATTAAAGAAATCGGTGTTCCTGCACATATTAAAGGTTACGCTTATTTAAGAGAAGCTATTCATATGGTGTATGAAGACATTGAGTTACTAGGCTCTATTACAAAAGTGCTTTATCCAGAAATCGGAACGAAGTTTAATACGACTGCTTCTCGAGTAGAACGAGCAATTCGACACGCAATTGAAGTGGCGTGGAATCGTGGGAATTACGAATCTATTTCGAAAACGTTCGGTTATACAGTTCATCACTTAAAGAGCAAGCCAACGAATTCCGAGTTCATCGCAATGATCGCAGATAAAATTCGTTTGGAGCATATGGCAAGCTAAATATATTAAATACGAATGGGGTTTTCTCTTAAGTCATAAATGACTAAGAGAAGGCCCTTTTTTCTTGCAATAATTTGTTAAAATCCGTGAGTTGTGAATAATGTTTAAAATCCATTTGTAAAAATCTTCAGATTTTTATCAACAAATCTTGAATTTTTGATTATAATGGAAGGAAGAAGGGTGGGGAATCATCTTGTTACTGGGAGAAAATAAATTCATTTCATTAAATGAGGTCGAAGGTAAAGTGATGATTACAATTCATAAACCTGGATACCCATTAAAGGAATTTGAAAAAATATTACATAGAAATCCACGGATTAAAATTCCAAACTTTATAGAACTTAAGAAAGCTTTAATTAGTGAAGAACCAGCAGATTTTGAAGTCGGTTTATTTTTACCGTCGATTGAATTAGAATATACAAATGATTTGATGTCTGCCCATATCATTGTTCATGAAACCATTGAATATTATGATGAGTATGAAACGAATCTTCATAAACGAGTCAATCTGCTACTTAGAGAAAATGGAATTGTTCATGGAATTCAAGATATTATTTTGAAGGAAATGAATACGAGTAAACCTTATTCGATCGCAAAAGGAACTCCTCCTCAAAAAGGGGCAGATGCTAAAATTAAGTACCTTGAAAGACCTGAGAGAAAACCAATTATTGATGAAGAAGGTAAAGCGGATTACTTCGATATGAATTTCATTCTCGAAATCAATAAAGATGACTGGTTAGGGGAAAAACTTGAAGCTCAAGAAGGTGTCCCGGGTACGAATATTAAAGGGGATTCGATTCCTGCAGTAAAAGGGAAGGATCTTAACTTAAAATATGATTCTAAATCTGTATACGAGATTAAAGAATTAGGAAAATCTGTATTGCGTGCACAAATGAATGGGGTATTAGATATTCAAGACGGACGAATTATGGTTCATAAGCACCTTCAGATTAACGGGGACGTGGGTGTCGAAACGGGGAACTTGAAATTTGATGGTTCCATAAGCATCACTGGAACTGTCATTAGTGGATTTTCTGTAATTGCATCTGGTGATATTTCCATTGAAAGTTCTGATGGCGTTTTTCATGTAAAACATATTCATTCTGTTCATGGTGACATTTATATTCGAGGCGGCATTTTTGGGAAAGGAGAGTCCCTGGTTGAGGCTGGTGGTTCAATCTTTGTCAAACATTCAAATGAGAGTATTCTTTCCGCAAACAAAGACATTCATATAGGTTATTATGCTTTAGGATCCACCATTCGAGCAAATAATGTTTTCGTGAATGAGTTAAAAGGGAAAATTATTGGTGGTCGAACAGAAGCTATAAATGTGATAACCACTGCTTATTCTGGGAATCATTTAGAACGAAAAACCGATTTAATCGTACATGGTATTAATCGCCAAGCTCTTCAAAATGAAGTGAAAATTAAAGCGGTTGAGTTGAGAGAGATTCAAGAAGAAATTTATTCATTCGAGAAAAAAGTTACTCAACTTCAGTTAATGTTAGAGAAAATGTCTCCGCAACAAATCGGGGTTTATGAAGAATTTAAGCGGTTATTAGAAGAGAAACAGAAACTTTCTTCACAATTAGACAGGGAAATTCAACATATTTTGGTTACGTTACGGACACCGGATGAATGTGAGATCAGAGTTACGAAAGAAGCACATGCAGGAACACATATTCATGTTGGTTCAAAAACGAAATCACTGAATCATGTAACATCAGGTGTATTTAAAATAGAAGATGGTGCATTAAATGTCTAGAGTGCCAATTTACGCTCATCGAGGTGCATCTGCTTATGCTCTTGAAAATTCCTTTTCTGCTTTTGTCAAAGCGAAAGAAATGGGGTCAGATGGTCTTGAAATAGATCTTCAATTAACAAAAGATGGCCTACCAATCGTTACACATGATATTGATTTTTTGCGATTGGCTGGAAACCCGAAAAAAGTTACTGATTTGTTATTAGAAGAAGCTCAAAAAATCAAATTAGGTAAAAGAAAATTTTGGCGAAAGTTTAACGGTGAGCATGTTATGACGTTCGAAGAAGTGCTACAATTTGCTATCCTAAATTCCTTGAAATTAAACGTGGAACTAAAAGAATCTTTTTTGACGGCAAATGATCGTGCATATTTAATATTCGCTCGTTCTTTCGATGAAATTGATATTCATTTCTCATCTTTTCATTATGAAGTTTTGGAACGAATAAAAAAAACAAATTATTCCCTTGAAACTGCATTCATAGGAACAAAAAAATTAAATTGGCAGCAACTTTCTTTTCTAGCAGCCGCAGATACTATCCATGTGCATAAGCGTTACTATAAAAAAGAAAATTTAGATTTAGCGGAGCAATCCTTAAAGAAAGTTCGATTTTATGGAATAGATGGAAAAGAATCATTTATCCTAAATCCTCATCCAGTTATTGCTGGGTGGATTACTGATTATCCAGATGTTGTATTGAAGAAACAAAAAGGAATCTCAATGTCATAAAGACATTAGGATTCCTTTTTTTTTGCAAACTTCGCTTGTACTTTCCCGTTTTTACGATCACGGTGTAATAAAAATCCTGCAAAAAAACCTAAACCGATAATTAAGAATAAAATCCCAATCACCATTTGAAGCCATAAAAAGGGGATGGGTCCAATTAACTTCCCAAAAAAAGTATCTCTTATTAGTTTAATTCCCCCGGCTGCTAAAAGACCTGGAATTAGTAAAACGATGAAAGCGAGCATTCTAGCCATCTGACAATCACTCCTCTTCATTGTATTTTACTAGCCGCTATATCTTTGTCAAGACAAGGAGAATCTTGTATGATAGAAATAGTAATTGCAAAAGATTGCATAGTTAACGGGGTGTTTTGAATGTCTTTGCAAAAGGTGTTAATTGTAGGTGGGGGCATTGGAGGGACTGCTATTTTAAAGTTACTCTTATCCGCTGAATTTTTTGAAGTGGAAGCTATTATTGATATTAATCAGAATGCTTCAGCGTTAGAAATTGCTAAACAACATCAAATCACAGTTGATGATGATTGGCGCAACTATATAAACAACGATTTACATATGATTTTTGATTTAACGGGGCAAACTGAAGTATACCAAGCGCTCCTTAAAGCCAAGCAAGACCATGTAGTTCTTATTCCTGGTAGTGTCGCTAATATGCTTGTCCGCTTATTAACCGAAAAAGATACATTACTTCAGTTAACAAAAGAACATGCCCATCAGCAACAATTAATTTTTAACTCAATTGACGAAGGTATGGTAGGAGTTGATAAGAATAGTCTTATAAACTTTTTTAATAAAAGTGCTGCGCGCATGACAAATGTAACTGCGGAAGATGCTGTAGGAAGACACATTTATGAAGTAATTCCAACAAGTGCACTCCCAAGGATTTTTGAAAGTGGAAGAACCGAATTAAATAAGGAATTAGTTTTAAGCAATGGAGCAAAAATTGTCACATCTAGATTTCCGGTTGTGAATGAGCAAGGAGAGCGGATTGGTGCATTTTCCATTTTCAAAGACATAACAGAAGTGGTGAACTTAGCTGAAGAAATAACCAATTTGAAGGAAATTCAGACCATGCTACAAGCTATCATTCAATCAAGTGATGATGCGATTTCTGTCGTTGATGAAGATGGGAAGGGCTTACTCATTAATCCTGCTTACACTCGAATTACTGGTCTTGAGACTGAAGACATCATAGGTAAGCCAGCAACTGCAGATATTAGTGAAGGTGAAAGTATTCATTTAAAAGTTCTTCAAACGAGGAAAGCGATTCGAGGTGTAAACATGCGAGTCGGACCAGCAAAACGTGAAGTAATCGTTAATGTTGCACCAATTATCGTTAACAATCGATTAAAAGGTAGTGTCGGGGTTATCCACGATATGACAGAAATTCGTTCGCTTATGAAGGAATTGGATCGAGCGAGGAGGATTATCCGGACATTAGAGTCAAAATATACGTTTGATGACATCATTGGCGATTCAAAAGAAATGAAGATTTCAATTGATCAAGCGAAGCTAGCAGCTAAAACACCTGTTACTGTATTACTTCGAGGTGAATCTGGTACCGGTAAAGAGTTATTTGCTCATGCTATACATAGTGCGAGTGATCGGAAATATAACAAATTCGTACGTGTTAATTGTTCTGCCATTGCTGAACATTTATTAGAAAGTGAATTATTTGGTTATGAAGAAGGTGCATTTACAGGTGCTAAACGTGGAGAGAAACGTGGTTTATTCGAAGAGGCGAATCACGGTAGTATCTTTTTAGATGAAATTGGTGAACTTTCAAGTAGTACCCAAGTCAAACTATTACGTGTTTTACAAGATGGTGAAATTGTTCGTGTAGGTGGGACAAAAGCGACACCTATTGATGTACGAGTCATTGCAGCAACGAATATACACATGGAAAAAGCGATGCTTGAAGGAACATTTAGAGAGGATTTGTATTATCGTTTAAATCGAATGCCAATTCAAATTCCACCTTTAAGACACCGTAAGACAGATATTAAAGCTATCGCTGAACGTTTATTAGTGAAGTTAAATCAAGAGTATGGGCGTAATGTAGAATCGATTTCTGAAGTAGCCTACAATCGCTTGCGGGTTTATGATTGGCCAGGAAATGTCAGGGAATTAGAAAATGTTATTAGCCGAGGTATGATTTTTATGAAACCAACTGAATCTATATTAGATGATCACCACTTGCCGATCTCAATGATGAAGCCTTCCGAATCTCAAATGAATCAATTAAATCAACCAATTCTTCCTCTTGCAGATCAAATAGAAAGAATTGAGAAGGAAATCCTATCATCTACATTGAGAAATATGGATGGAAACAAATCGAAAACTGCGAAAAATCTAGGAATTTCTCTAAGAACGCTCTACTACAAATTAGAAAAATATGAATTGGATTAAGAGTTTGTGCAAATAATTGCATGGTTTGCAACAATTTGCATGCAATAAAAGGCGGAAATGAGCAGAATAAAGCGTTTTCATCGTTGTCTTATAAGGCATTATTATGATTAAATTATGAGTGGTGAGGTGATTACAAATGAAATTAAAAGATATAATTCGTCAAGCATCTGAGTCTACAGAAAATGTTGTAGCGGTTGCGGCTGCTGCAGATCTTGAAGTTTTAGAAGCTGTAAGTTTGGCAATTGAACTCGAAATGGCTAGTTTCCGTCTTTATGATGACGAACCTAAGCTAAAAGCTTTAATCAATGAACATTACCCGCATTTAGTGAATCATCCGAGGATTTATACCCAGCATGTTAAAGACGCTCAGCAAGCTGCTTTATCTGCAGTGAAGTCAGTACGTTTGAATGAAGCAAATGTATTAATGAAAGGTCATATTCCAACAGCAGTAATTTTAAAAGCTGTATTGAATCCTGATTTTGGATTACGAACTGGAAAAGTACTTTCTCATGTGGCTGCATTTGAAATTAACGGTTATGACCGTCTGATTTTTGTAACAGATGCAGCAATGAATATTGCTCCGGATTTATCACAAAAAGCTCAAATTATTCAAAATGCCGTTAAAGTAGCACATGCCGTAGGAGTAGGTAATCCAATCGTTGCACCTTTAGCAGCAGTAGAAACTGTAAATCCAAATATGCAGCCAACTTTAGACGCAGCAGCACTAGTCAGCATGAATATGCGTGGTCAAATAAAAGGTTGTATAATTGATGGACCTTTAGCATTAGATAATGCTATTTCAGTAGAAGCTGCCCAACACAAAGGCATTTCAGGTGAACATGCAGGACGAGCAGACATTTTGTTAGTCCCTTCAATTGAAGCTGGAAATATTTTGTACAAATCACTTGTTTATTTTGCGAAAGCAAAAGTTGGTGCAGTTATTGAAGGTGCAAAAGCTCCAATCGTTTTAACTTCCCGTGCAGATAGTGCAGACAGTAAACTAAATTCACTTGCATTAGCTATTTGTTCATCACAAAAATAAACATCTATTATAGGAGGAATTGACAATGGAAATTTTCAAATATATGGAGAAATATGATTACGAACAATTGGTGTTTTGCCAAGATAAAACTTCAGGATTAAAAGCTATAATTGCCATACATGATACAACATTAGGACCAGCCCTTGGTGGTACTCGTATGTGGAATTATGCAACAGAAGAAGAAGCAATTGAAGATGCACTTCGTCTTGCAAAAGGAATGACATACAAAAATGCTGCTGCTGGCTTAAATCTTGGTGGTGGTAAAACTGTGATTATTGGAGATCCGTTAAAAGATAAAAACGAAGAAATGTTCCGTGCTTTCGGTCGTTTTATTCAAGGTCTAAACGGTCGTTACATAACTGCTGAAGATGTTGGTACGACTGTAGCGGATATGGACTTAATTCATGAAGAAACAAATTATGTGACTGGGATTTCTCCAGCATTCGGATCTTCAGGTAATCCATCTCCTGTTACAGCTTATGGTGTGTACCGTGGTATGAAAGCTGCTGCAATGGAAGCATTCGGTAGTGATTCTTTAGAAGGCAAACGCGTTGCAGTGCAAGGTGTTGGTAACGTTGCATATAATTTATGCCGTCATTTACATGAAGAAGGAGCAATATTAATTGTTACTGATATTAATCAAGCATCAGTAGACCGTGTTGTGAATGAATTTGGAGCTACTGCAGTAAACACTGATGAAATTTACTCACAAGACGTTGATATTTTTGCTCCGTGTGCATTAGGTGCAATTATTAATGACGAAACGATTCCACAATTAAAAGCGAAAGTAGTTGCCGGAGCAGCTAATAACCAGTTGAAAGAAACGAGACATGGTGATCAATTACATGAACTTGGAATTGTTTATGCACCAGATTACGTAATTAATTCAGGTGGAGTTATTAATGTAGCAGATGAATTATATGGTTATAACCGCGAGCGCGCGATGAAACGTGTGGAAACAGTTTATGACAGCATTGCAAAAGTAATGAAAATTTCACGAACAGAAGGAATTCCTACGTACTTAGCAGCTGACCGTTTGGCAGAAGAGCGAATTGCTCGTGTTGGTAAATCACGTAGCCAATTCTTACAAAATGGCAAACATATTTTAAGCGGACGTTAATTACGTCTTATGGGAGGAATCATTGTGCAAGAACATTCATATCGCATTCTTGTTATCAACCCAGGTTCCACTTCAACAAAAATTGGTGTTTTTGAAAACGATGTTTTATTGATGGAGAAAACGATCCGACATTCTTCGGAAGAAATCGGAAAGTTTTCTTCAATCATTGAACAATATGAATTTCGTAAGGCAACCATTTTAGAAGCTTTGGATGAAGAAGGAATCAACATTTCGAAGTTATCGGCCGTTTGTGGTAGAGGCGGCCTGCTTCGTCCAATTGAAGGTGGTACTTATGCGGTTAATGAAGAAATGCTTAAAGATTTGAAAAAAGGTTTTTCAGGACAACATGCTTCAAATTTAGGTGGGATTTTAGCATTTGAAATTGCAACAGGTTTAAATATTCCTTCATACATCGTCGATCCAGTCGTTGTGGATGAGTTAAATCCAATAGCCCGCATTTCAGGATTTTCGTTAATCGAACGAAAATCTATTTTCCATGCACTCAATCAAAAAGCTGTTGCACGACGATATGCTAAACAATGTGGTAAAGCATATGAAGATATGCGTTTAATCGTTACTCATATGGGTGGCGGTATCACTGTAGGAGTTCATGAAAATGGACGAGTAGTAGAAGTGAATAATGGCTTGCATGGTGACGGTCCATTTAGTCCTGAACGTGCAGGTACGGTTCCTGCAGGCGATTTAATTGATTTATGTTTTTCAGGTGAATACTATCGCCATGAAATTATGAAGAAATTAGTCGGTCAAGGCGGATTAGTTAGTTATTTAGGAACCAATGATGCAGTAGCGGTTGAAAAGAGAATTGCTAAAGGTGACCAAGAAGCAGAGCTTGTATATGATGCTATGGCTTATCAAGTAGCTCGAGAAATTGGTTCTGCGAGTGCAGTATTAGAAGGAAAAATCGATGCGATTATCTTAACTGGTGGTTTAGCATATGGTAAAGATTTTGTCGAAGCTATTTCGAAACGTGTGAATTGGATTGCTGATGTGATTGTTCATCCTGGTGAAAATGAATTGCAAGCTTTAACTGAAGGTGCGATTCGCGTTTTAAACGGTGAGGAACAAGCGAAGGTTTATCCGAATTCAAAGTAAAAGGAGGATAAGCATATGGCAAAAAACTATGATGTAGTCATAATAGGTGGAGGAACAGGTGGCTATGTAGCTGCTATTCGTTCTGCACAATTAGGTCTTAAAACAGCAATTGTTGAAAAAGGTAACTTAGGTGGAACATGTCTTCATAAAGGCTGTATCCCAAGTAAAGCATTACTTCGCAGTGCTGAAGTTTACGCAACGACTAAAAACCATGCGGCAGATTTCGGAGTAAATACTGGTGAAGTTTCATTAGATTTTTCACGCGTTCAAGCTCGTAAAGAAAATATTGTTTCTCAACTTCATCAAGGTGTTCAAGGTTTGATGAAAAAAGGAAAAATTGATGTATTTGAAGGTACTGGGCGTATGTTAGGGCCATCTATTTTCTCACCATCTCCAGGTGGTACCATTTCAGTAGAAATGAACAGTGGAGAAGAAAACGAAATGTTAATTCCTAAAAACGTAGTTATCGCAACTGGTTCAAGACCAAGATCACTACCAGGTTTAACAATTGATGGAACTCAAGTAATGAGTTCAGACGAAGCATTGACGATGACGGAATTACCTAAATCGATTTTAATTGTCGGTGGAGGGGTTATCGGGATTGAATGGGCTTCGATGTTAAATGATTTCGGCGTTGATGTTACGGTAATTGAATACGCTGATCGCATCATCCCAACTGAAGATGCTGACATTTCTAAAGAAATGCAAAAATTATTAACTAAAAAAGGCATTAAAATTGCGACAAGCGCCAAGGTTTTAGCTGATTCTTTAGAAACAACAAAAGATTCTGTCACTATATCAGCTGAATTAAAAGGTGAAACGACAGCATTTACTGCAGAGAAAATGTTAGTTTCTGTTGGACGTCAAGCGAATGTTGAGGGTATTGGTATTGAAAATACGGATATCGTTGTAGAAAACGGCTTTATTCAAGTTAAAGATACTTTCCAAACAAAAGAATCTCATATATATGCGATTGGAGATGTAATTGGCGGATTGCAATTAGCTCACGTTGCTTCTCATGAAGGAATTACAGCTGTTGAGCATATCTCAGGACAAAAAACGCATGCCATCGATTATAACTTAGTATCTCGTTGTATTTATTCAAATCCAGAAGCTGCAAGTGTAGGAATTACTGAACAACAAGCTAAAGAAAAAGGCTTTGATGTTAAAGTAGGTAAGTTTTCATTTAAAGCCATTGGGAAAGCATTGGTTTACGGTGAGTCTGACGGATTTGTTAAAATCATCGCTGATAAAAAAACGAATGATATCCTTGGTGTTCATATGATTGGACCACATGTTACGGATATGATTTCTGAAGCAGGACTTGCAATGGTACTTGATGCAACACCATGGGAAATTGCTTCTACTATTCACCCTCACCCAACACTTTCAGAAGTTATGGGCGAAGCGGCACTAGCAGTCGAAGGTAAAGCGATTCATATGTAATTTCTTATAGTCAAAAAAGGGGGATGTACAAATGGCAACTAATCGTCATGAAGAATTAGGGTTATCAAATGATGACGTACTTAAAATTTTTGAAACAATGCTAATGGCTCGTCGTGTTGATGAGCGTATGTGGTTATTGAACCGTGCTGGTAAAATTCCTTTCGTTATTTCTTGTCAAGGACAAGAAGCGACTCAAGTTGGAGCTGCTTTCGCACTCGATAACACGAAAGATTATATCGCTCCTTATTACCGTGATATGGGTGTAGTTTTACACTTCGGTATGACAGCTCGTGATTTGATGCTTTCTGCGTTTGCTAAAGCGGAAGATCCAAACTCGGGAGGGCGTCAAATGCCTGGCCACTTTGGACAAAAGAAAAATCGTATTTTAACAGGCTCTTCACCTGTAACGACTCAACTTCCACATGCAGTGGGTGTTGCATTAGCAGGTAAAATAAAACAAAAAGATTTCATTACTTTCGTGACATTAGGTGAAGGTTCATCTAACCAAGGTGATTTCCATGAAGGATTAAACTTTGCCGGTGTTCATAAATTACCTTGTATAACTATGGTTGAAAATAACAAATATGCAATTTCAGTTCCATACGACAGACAAGTAGCTGCTAAAAACGTTTCAGATCGTGCAATTGGTTATGGTATGCCTGGTTTCACCGTTGATGGAACAGATCCTTTAGAAGTTTATAAAGTGGTAAAAGAAGCTGCTGACCGTGCCCGTAACGGGGAAGGTCCAACTCTTATCGAAGCCGTTTCACATCGATTAACAGCTCACTCTTCAGATGATGATCAACGTCAATACCGCACAGCTGAAGATCTTGCTGAAGGTCAAGCGGCTGATCCAATTGGTAAGTTCGCTGCTTATTTAACAGAATTGAATATCCTTACTGAAGAAATTGAAAAAGAGTTAAATGATCGCATTATGAAAGAAGTAAATGAAGCAACGGATTATGCAGAGAACGCGCCATATGCTGCACCAGAAGATGCTTTAAAATACGTCTATGCTGAAAAAGACGGGGGGAATGCATAATGGCAGTTATGTCTTATATTGACGCAATTACACTCGCAATGAAAGAAGAGATGGAACGTGATGAAAACGTCTTTGTGCTTGGTGAAGACGTAGGTCGTAAAGGTGGCGTATTCAAAGCTACTCAAGGTTTATACGATCAATTTGGAGAAGATCGCGTAATGGATACTCCATTAGCAGAATCTGCTATCGCAGGTGTCGGAATTGGTGCTGCAATGTACGGTATGCGTCCTATTGCAGAAATGCAATTTGCAGATTTTATCATGCCAGCCGTTAACCAAATCATTTCTGAAGCTTCTCGAATTCGTTACCGTTCAAATAATGACTGGTCTTGTCCAATTGTTTTCCGTGCACCATTTGGTGGGGGAATTCACGGTGCACTTTACCATTCACAATCTGTTGAAGCGATTTTTGCAAACCAACCTGGTTTGAAAATCGTGATTCCTTCAACACCTTACGATGCAAAAGGTTTACTAAAAGCTGCTATTCGTGATGATGATCCGGTTATGTTCTTCGAGCACAAACGCGCTTACCGATTAATCAAAGGTGAAGTGCCTGAAGATGATTACACAATCGAAATTGGTAAAGCAGACGTTAAACGTGAAGGGGAAGATATTACCGTAATAACGTACGGACTTGCTGTTCACTTTGCACTTCAAGCTGCAGAACGTTTAGAGCAAGACGGAATTTCTGCTCATATTCTTGATTTGCGTACAATTTATCCATTAGATAAAGATGCAATTATTGAAGCTGCTTCAAAAACAGGCAAAGTACTACTTGTCACTGAAGACAATATGGAAGGTAGCATTATGGGTGAAGTAGCAGCAATCATTGCTGAAAACTGCTTATTTGATTTAGATGCACCTATTAAACGTTTAGCAGGACCTGATGTACCTGCAATGCCATATGCACCAACAATGGAAAAATTCTTTATGATTAACCCAGATAAAGTTGAAAAAGCAATGCGTGAACTTGCAGAATTCTAACCTGAAAGGAGGAGTTACAATTGGCAATCGAACAAATTAAAATGCCTCAACTCGGTGAATCCGTAACAGAAGGAACAATCGAAAAATGGTTGGTTCAACCGGGTGACAAAGTGAATAAATATGATTCACTTGCAGAAGTGAATACAGATAAAGTAACAGCTGAAATTCCTTCATCATTTACAGGTGTCATTAAAGAACTAATCGCTACAGAAGGCGAAACTTTAGCAGTAGGTGCCGTAGTTTGTACAATCGAAACTGAAGGTGGCACTTCTACTGAAGAATCTACTCCTGAAGAAGCTTCTGCCGAAAAAGAAACAGCCGCTGAAATGCCAGCTGCTGAATCGAAAAAAACGGTAGCTCCTGTTCAACGTGAAAAAGGGTCGAAAGCTCGTTATTCTCCAGCGGTATTAAAACTTGCTCAAGAAAACGATATCGACTTAACACTTGTAGAAGGTACGGGAAATGAAGGGCGTATTACGCGTAAAGATTTACAAGCAATTATCGATAGTGGGAAAATCCCAACTGCTAAAGCTGAACAAGTTGCTCCTCAACAAGAAACAGCATCAGCTCAACCTGTTGCTTCGAAACCAGCTGCAGCAGCAAATGTTCCGGTTTCCGAAGGCGATATCGAAATTCCTGTTACAGGCATTCGTAAAGCAATTGCAGCTAATATGTTACGTAGTAAACACGAAGCACCACATGCATGGACTATGATTGAAGTAGATGTTACGAACCTTGTTCAATACCGTGATTCCATCAAAAATGAATTCAAGAAAAAAGAAGGATTTAATGTTACTTACTTTGCATTCTTCGTCAAAGCTGTTTCTCAAGCTTTAAAAGAATTCCCAATGATGAATTCAATGTGGGCAGGCGACAAAATCGTACAGAAAAAAGATATTAACATCTCAATCGCTGTAGCAACTGAAGATGCATTATATGTTCCGGTTATTAAAAATGCAGATGAAAAAACCATTAAAGGCATTGGTCGTGAAGTTAACGAACTTGCAGCTAAAGTGCGTGCAGGTAAGTTGAAATCTGATGAAATGCAAGGTGGTACATTTACTGTTAATAACACAGGATCATTTGGTTCTATTCAATCAATGGGTATCATTAATTACCCACAAGCAGCAATTCTCCAAGTGGAATCTATTGTTAAACGTCCAGTTATTATGGCGGGCGGCATGATTGCGCCTCGTGATATGGTAAATCTATGTTTATCACTTGATCACCGAGTTCTTGATGGGTTAGTTTGTGGACGTTTCCTTGCGCGTGTGAAAGAAATTCTTGAAAACATGACAAAAGAAAACACGTCCGTTTATTAACGAAAAGTTTTAAGCAGAACTCTTGCGGATTGTGAAACCTCCTTTTCGTTGAGAGTATATTGAACATTCGTTCGATCTTTAACTTGAAACTAAACTTATCAATATAGTCCGATGCCGAACTCTCGGTCATCGGGCTTTTTTTTGCTTTTATGAAAGCCCTTTCTAAGTTAGACTAGAAGTAAGCAACAGATCTAAAGGAGGGAAGCGAAAGCATCCACATGACAATCAAAAAAATGAAAACTATAAAATTTGCAAAAGCTTCTTACGACGACTGGAAAGTAGAAGTCGTACACTCACTTAAAGGTAAATCATTCGATCAATTAATCACTCCAACCTTTGAAGGAATTCAACTTCAACCATTATATACAGAAGAACATCTGAATAAATCATTAAATTACTCTGAAATGATCTCTTCAGCAAAACAAGATTCGAAATGGATGATTGCACAACCGGCCGTTGCAACGTCAGCACATGAATTCTTACAAAAAACTGTCGATCAACTAAGCCGCGGCAATGATATGATTGTTTATTTAGCTTCAACATCATCCTTTAATTGGA